>JBOFRT010000131.1:0-13276 GCA_051651165.1 Cetobacterium sp. | reverse complement strand
TATTAGTATTAGCATTTTTAATTGCTTGTGTTGTTAGAGTGACTCAAGGATCAGCAACAGTAGCTATGATAACAGCAGCTGGAATTGCAGCGCCAGTAATGGAGCTTATAGATATATCAGCACCAGGAAGAGCATTAGTTGTAATATCTATAGCTTCTGGAGCAACGATACTATCACATGTTAATGATAGTGGATTCTGGTTAGTAGGAAAGTATTTTGGACTTGATGTAAAACAAACTTTTGCATCTTGGACTGTAATGGAAACTATAATAGCTCTTTGTGGATTTGGATTTTCATTAATTTTAAGTTTATTTATATAAGATACATGGCTAGAGTAGATTATACTCTAGCTTTTTTAGTAAATAATATAAAAAAAATAAGGAGTGGGAGAAATGATTAATAAAAAGTTATATATTGGTATAAATTTTATCAAAATGAGAGATAAGATATTAGAAAAAATAAATGAAAGTCCAGGATTAACTTTAACAGAATTAGCGGAAGAATTTTTAAAATCAAAAGCGAGTATAACATTTCATTTAAAAAAATTGGAAAAAGAAGATTTAATAAAAAAATATATAGTGAGAGATAATAAAAAATACATACGATTACATCCAACAAAGAAAGGAAAAGATAGATATTTAGAGTTGAAGCGATATAAGATTACAGAAAATAAAAAATAGCTAAATAATTTTGATCTCTGTACCACAAGGTCTAAAATCTGTATATTCAGCTATTTTCTAAAATATATTATATAGTAATTGTTTGAAGTAATTTCTCGCTTAGTATTTCTCTAACTTCAATTTTCCAAAGATCATTTTTATTTTTAAATTTATTTAAGTTGATAATGATATCTTCATCACTTAAGGCATTTAAGGTACCGCCATAAAAGGTTTCACGTGTTTGATTTTTTCCAATAACCTCAATTTTGTATCGAACAGATCTCTTTTCAGTCTGATTTCTTACTGTACCTTTTAATTTAAGTGTGTTTGTTTCCTCTGAAATTATAAACTTCTCAAGTTTTAATTGTGCAGGTAAATCTCCAATCCACCCAATCATTTCAATATTAATCGAGAAGCCAATTCGAGGAGCTCCAGATATATTTCCTTCTTTTGAAACCTCAATTTTATTAGGTATCGGGATTGTTTTAACGTTTAAAAAAAAATTATATTCTCCTATAGGAATTTCTTGAGGAGATTTAACAGATATTTTTAATTTTTTAGATTTACCATCTTCAATATTTAAATATTTAGGTTCAAATTGTACCCACTCATGCATACTTTTATTTATATTTCCTGGGAGTATATCAAATACATATCTAACTGGTCTACCTGTGTTGTTTCTAAAAATATATTCTTGTGATGCTCCAAGATCTATTCTTTTCTGAAAACTATCAGGTGACATATTAAATGCAAATAAAGAAAAATTAAATAAAAAAATCAAAGTTGAAATGAAATGTTTAGTCATAAAGATTACCCTCCTCTTTAGTTAACTTAAATTTATTTTTTAAATAAAAAAATTCTAAAACCGCACTAGGAGTGACATAAAAACCCTCTGAAATTTTTTCGGTAGTAGAAATGGAATTGACTACATGATGTAAAATTCCATTATTATCGAAAGAATTAAAATTAATAGCCAAAGTATTTAAAATCTTTTCTTTTGGATTGTTAACATTAATTGAACTTATTGAATTATTTTTAAAGTTATAGTTAATCTGTTCAGAAAAATTGGAATTATTTAATGAAATAAAATTTGTATAAAAATAAAACTCCGAGTATGAAATACCGTTGTTATTTATATTTTCATCAAATCGTATAACAGATATTTCGTTTCCATTTTTATCAGTAATAATAATTGAAGGACTTCCATCACTTGATATAACAGAAGATAAAGTTGAAGGAGTTCTAAAAACTTTATCAGATACAACGTTTCCTTTAACAATAATGTTAATATCATAAGAATTTTTATTGAGAGTATTATTACCTCCTTGAACTGCAAATGTTACGGAACATAGTTTTAAAAATAACAAAATATATTTTTTCATCATCATCTCCTCAATTTATTTATTCATTAAAAGAATCTTATTGTAAAGATTAATATTAAATTAAATAATACCACAACTAGTACCATATAAAGAATATGAAAAATATAGAAAGGTATTGTGACAAAATTTTCATATTTTCTTTTTTATGTTTATAAGATAAACTACTTTTGAAAGCAAGAATATGAGTTTTAGGAGAGTAGTGAGTATTATGTTGAAAAAAATAGTTTTATTTTTATTTTTACAATTAAAAATATTTGGGTTTACACTACATGATATATATTTTGATAAATCTTTACAAGGTGGACACAAAGACTTTAAAGTTTTTAATGACTCTAAGGTGAGAGTTAAATATAGAGTTACTGCTGATTCGGCAGGGGCAGAAGATATTAGTAAATATATACAAATATCTCCAAAAGTATTGACTATTAATCCAGGTGATTATGCTGTAGTAAAACTTGTTGGCAGAGCACCAAAAACTTTACCAGAGAAAGAGTATCAATTTGCATTAAATTTTAGACCTATAATAATACCGACACTTTCTAAAGTTAATGGAGAAATTACAACAGGAAAGGCACAAGCAGGATTGATTCCAATAGTGAAAATGAATGCATATTCAGGTCAAATAAATTATAAGACAGATTTAAAATTAAATGATATATCTTTTAGAAGTGAAAATGAAAAAGTTTATGCAAAAATAAAAATAGAAAATACTTCAAAAGGTTCAGTTGCTTTAGTGGGGAACTTTTATGATAAAAACAGAAAAATGATAACATCTAAATTTATTGGAAGAGTTGGTGCTAGTAAAATTGGACAAACTGAAATAGAACTTCCAAATGTAAAAAATGGAAAGGATATTAAATACTTGGTACTAAGAAATGATGATTTAGGTGACTTAGTGGAGTTTGTGTTATAAATTTCTAAAGCATATTTTAAATTATGCTTTAGAAATTTTATATAGATTTAAATAAAATTATAAAAATTTAGGGAGGATTAAATGAAAAAATTATTTTTATTAGGAGCATTAGCAGTATTATCAACAACAGCATTTTCAGCAGTAGGAACAGAGGTGTCTCCTGGACCTGGTAATAGAGGAGCAATAGCTACATTACCAATAACAGTACAAGGGAATGTATTAGATACGTCAGTAGCAACGTTAGTTGTAACACCTTTAAAAAATGCAGGAGTAGACGGATCAAGTATGGCTTTTGATTTTGGAGATTTACATAAAGGTTCGACTCAAACATTATCAGGAACTTATAAAGCAGAGATAATTAAAGATGGATTGATAGCAGGAACAACTGGAGGTACAATTAAATCTGAGTTAGTAAACAATGGTGTTGTAGAAGCAAACAATCAATTTGTATCAACAATAGGAACAGATCATGTTTCTTTAGAATATACATTAACAGCAGGTGAGAAAGATTTAGCAGATGCAGATAAGACTCATACAGGTGGATTATCAGTAACTGTAAATGTTGATCAAAATACAACAACAACAGGGATATTCCATGATCCGAGAGCAGCTATAAGAGTAACAGCAGAAGGAGTAACAATTTAGTTTTACATTAATAAAGATAAAAAAGTCGTATTTATAAATACGACTTTATTATTATTATAAAGATATGTAAAAATTATAGATTAGGTAATTAAGTTTATAATGGAAAATAATTTATTAATTGAATTATTTAGTCTATAAAAATAATGAAAATAGAAAGATGAGGAAATGAAAGAATGAAGCATTATATAAAATTATTATTATGTTTTTTTCTTATTGGTAAATTAGCCTTAGCTGAAGAATATAATCTTGAAGATTTAAACCAATTAAGAGATATGGGGGCTATTTCCAAAGAAGATTACGAATTGATAAAAAAAGATTTGGGGAGAACACAAGGAACGGGTATTGATGGATTGGGATTATATACATTGAAGTTAAACTCAAGAACAGTTTCAAATACTTATCCAATTTATATAGAAAATAGGGTAAAATATTTTAATATAACAGCTTTTTTTGAACTGATAGAATTTAAAAATTATAAACAATCTGAAAAACAATTGGTGGCTCAGTTAGGATATAATTTAGATAAATTGGAAATGAAAAGCGATAATAATCAAGAAGTTGTAATTTTTAAAGATAAAAAATATGATTCACAAAACACTATGATTAAAATATTAGAGGGTGAGTTTTATTTAGAAGAAGAATTATTTAATAAAATTTTCACTTCATTTTTAGAAATTGACGAACAAAAATTGATAGTAGAAACTTATTTAAATTTTACATTACCAAGTGATATATTGACATTACTAGATAATAAAAATACTAAATTAAAAAAATCAGAAGAAATAAACGAAATTATTTATAATGGTGAACGAAAACTTTTTGAATTGGGATATACAAAAGTTTATCTAGGAAAAGAGTTTACTAAATCTAAAGATTCAGATTGGAAATCAGATTGGAAATCAGATATTGAGTATCAAGGAGCATTATTGTATGGGCAATTGACAGCAGCTTATGATGTAAAAGAAGAAAAATTGGGATTGGTAGAACTTGAATATTCAAATATCTATAAGAATCATACATTTGAAATACAGAATAGAAATAACGGAAACGACAGAACTTGGGCATTAAATTTCTATAAAGATAAAGGTTTTTATGAGTATGGGCAAAGGGTTATTATAAAAGAAAAAGTTCCTATAGGTAGTAGGGTAGAACTTGTATATTTAGGAACAGCAATAGCTATAGAAGATGAAGAAAATGGAGAAGTAATATTTGAAAACAATATAATAAGAAGTGATCGAACGTACATATTAAAAATCTATACTCCAGATGGAAAAATAATTGAAAAAGAGATAAATACTTCAAGAGATTACAATCAACAAGAGTATGGGGAGCTAGAATATAGCTTTTTTATAGAAGAAAATAAAGTTAATAATAGTTATCCAATGAAAGCTGATTTGTTCTATGGTATAACTGAAAAAATAACTTTAGGTGTTGGCTATAGAAAAGAAGCCTATTTAGAGCAGGCTGGAAAGAAGTATTTAGATAGTAGTGAGATTGAAATTATTTATGGAGAAAATTTAAATGGATATTCATACACACTAAAAAGTACTTTTGGTCAAACATGGAATAATTTTAAAGATAGTAAAGGTAAATCTTTAAATAAGAAAAATAACTATTCATTATTAGGAGATTTAAAGTTTGGGGATTATAGATTTTTATTAGGACATGAAAGATTTGGAGAGTTTTATAATGAAAAACACAGCACAGAAGCAGAGATAGAATACTCACTTCTTAAAAATTTGCGTACAAAGTATAGATATGATACATCCAAAACTTATGAGGGTGAATCAAAAAATGAGTCAAGAATAGAGATAAATGGAGAACACAGTTTTAAAACAGTTTTGGTATATTTTGATTCATATTTCTATTTAGATAGAACTGATGAAGATTCGTATTCTGTCTCTTTGTTCCATAATGGAATGACAAACATAACTACGAAATTAGAGCATAGATGGACAGAATCAGGAAAAAATTATGAAACAGGGTTAACTCTTTTTAACAATAATTTCAGAGGGTTATTTGATTATAATGTTGAATTAAAATATTCTAAAAAACAAAAAGAATTAATAACTTTTGGTATAACTTTAGATATAGATGATTGGTTTAAAATTGATTTTGATGGAAATAACAGAGGAAATAGAGTTATAAATGCAGGAATAGATAAAGTATTCGATTTGAAAAATTTAAAACATAAAATATCAGATACAGATGTTTCAAGAATAAATGTAACTACTTTTATAGATGCTAATTTAAATGATAAATTTGATCTAAATGAGGAAATAATAGGTGATGTTGAAGTAGAAATAGCACAACAAAAAATTACAACAAATGAAAAAGGGAAAGCAACATTTTATGGAGTATCAAATAAAGTTGTGCATAATTTGAATCCAAATATAAAAGATCCTTATTATACTTTGGGAAAAAGTAAAGTAAAAGCTCAAAGCTATTTTTCAACGACAGTAGAAGCGCACATTCCTTTGAAACCATTGATACATCTTACAGGAGCTGCGACAACGGAAGGGTTGAATTTTACATCAGATGAATTAGAATTTTTTTATTCTGACATAGTTATTGAGATACAAGATAAACTTGGAAGAAATATAGATATAGTTTCTTTGGATGACACTGGAATTTTTGATATTAGTGATTTAATGCCAGGAAAATATAAGATAATTGCCTCATATGTTGGAGAGAATTATAAAATAACTCCCTTAGAAAAAGAGGTTGATTTTATTTATAAAAAAGGAAAAGTTGAGTATAATTTTGATTTGAAAATAACTGATAAAGAAATATTATATTTAGAAAATAATTAGAAAGGGGATAGACAATTGAATATAAAAAAATTGTTAGTAGTAACTTCAATGTTAATACTTTCTTCAATTACAACTCTGAGCTCTAAGGTTCCAGAATGGTACCCAGACGAATGGAAAGATTTAAATTTACCCATTATAGAAGATATGCCACAGATGCCAGTTTTAGAAGGATATAAAGAGGATTTAGATGGAAAAAAATTAAGAAAACTTCAGAAAACTTATACGGTAGCTTTGGGAACAAAAGTAAATGTATTTATACCTTTAGAAGTTATGACAGATATAGATATAGAAGCTACTATAATAGGTAATCAGATAGCTCAAATACCATTTGATATAGAGCTTAATAGAACTCCGGAAAAAAAAGATTATTATTCAGTAAAATACAGTAAAAATGAATTGGATATAGATGATGATGGAGAGATAGATACATTTATATATTCATCTAAATATATAAATGAAAGAGTTAGTAAAGATAATTATGTTAAAATTTTTGGAGAAAAAATAAGTAGAGATGGTATTCACAAGAAAAAAGTATATGTGACTATTGAGGTGGGTGAGTAGTAAAATGAAAAAAATAATATTGATTTTATTAAATTTAATTTTCTGCAAGGTTGTATTTTCTGCTTTAAGTGTGAAGATATACGAGCCTATCAGGTTTAGTCATATAAATACTACAATGATAGGAGAAGAAGCAGTTGCAGAGGGAACTTTGGAAATAGTATCGAATAATTTAGATGAAGATTTTCAAAAAAAATTAAAGTTTCGATTTCCGAATAATAATTTGATGACAAACAGAAAACGGTGGCTAAAAGTAAAGCGTGTGGAGATGGATAATTCTAAAAAAGAATTAATTGTAACTTCAGAAAAGATGCATGTAAAATTTTATGCAGTTATTGATAGAAAAGAATTAAATAGTTTTACAATTCCAGGTGAAATATTAGAGGGCGAATACATAGGAATAGTTCCAATGATTATAGAGGAATATGGAAAGCCTGTTGATGTAATAGATGGGGAGGAACTAGGAAATTCAGCAAATTCAGATGCAATTCTACCACCAAAAGAGGAAGTTAAATATGATTAAAGAATACGTCTTTCGTATCATAGTCATAATACTATTTCTACTAAACTTAAAACAATCGTATTCATACATAAATATATACCCAACAAAATTTGAAAAAATTATAGAAAAAGAACTCACAGAAGAGTTCTTTTTATATAATAGAACTAAAAAAACATTAAGATATAGAATTTATTTAGAAAAATTAGATAAAAAAAATGATATGTCATCATGGATAAAAATTTATCCTAGAAGTGTAACTTTACGTCCATTGGAAGAAAAATCTATCAAGATATATGTAAATAGACCAAAGGGAACTAAAAAAGGTGAGTACACTTCTCAACTTGTAATAAAAGAAATTGAGAATCCACAAGAAAGAAATAAGGAAAAAGTTCAAGTTATGACTATACTCAAGATGAAAATGAAAGGGATAATAAAATGAAACTCTTTGCAATAACCGCATTTATAATAACTAGTCTATATATGGTAATATTAGCAGAATCGAATGAAAATAAAAAAATAAATATAGAGGAAATAGAAGTAGTATATAAAAAAAATGAGTTTTATATAGCTAAAGATAAAAATTTATATGGCGTTTTAAATTCAAAAAATGAACTGATACTTCCATTTGATTATAAAGAAATTTATTTATATAAAAATGGAAACGGGATAGTTAAAAATCAAAAAAATGAGTATTTATTTATAGCAGATAAAATAAAAGTAGACGTTGAAAAAATATACCCATCAATTAGTGATTATTTGATATATGAAAAAAATGAAAAGTTTGGAATTATTAGATTGAGAGATTTAAAAATATATGAAAATATATTTAAAGAGATAGAACTTCAAAATTCTAGGTATTTAATTGCAGGTAAATTTGACAATAAATACACTATTTTAGATCTAGAAAAAGATAGTTTTAAAGATGATGAAAAAATTAAATTTGATTATATAGATAGAGTTGGAAAAGAAACTTTCATTGCAGGAACAGATGAAATTGGAAAATTTGCTTTTGTGTATAAAAATTTTGAAAATGTTACTGAAGAAAAATATGAAGATATAATTGTTTTATCAAGAGTGGATTATATAGGAATAACAGATAATTGTTACGATTTGTTAAATTATAGAGGAGAAATTCGAGTTTCTTTTAAAAAGAATGAGTTTAAAATATTAAAAGACAAGCTTATAGTAACAAAAGATAATCAAGAAAAAGAATATATGATAGGTGAGAAAGAACTATGAAAAATTTGTTAAAAGCAATAATATTTTTGCTGTTGAATGTAGTAACTTATTCTTTTAAAATGAGTAATCCAACATTTGATAAGAGAATTATAAAAGGAGAAAAAGCTTCAAAAATTTATACTATAGAAAATAATAGTTCACATAAAAAAATATATGAACTTAAGTTTGAAAATGAAAGTGATTTAAAAAGAGTAACTCCAAGTAGATTTTTATTGAATCCACAGGAGGAGAAAAAAATCCTGGTTGAAATAGGAACAAATCAGAAAACTGAAATAGGAAATTATGAAGATTTATTGATAATAAAAGAAAAAGTAATTAACACTGAAAAAAATAACAGTTCAACAAGCATAAATATGACTTATAGGATAAAACAAAAATATGTTGTTGATAAAAAGGAGTAACTCAAATGAAAGGAATTAAAAAATTTTTTTTTGTGATATCAGTTTTACTGATGTCAATAAAACTATTTTCTATTGATATACCTAACGAAAAGATTTATACAAATCCGGAAAGAGAAATAAAAACAGTTGATGCAAAAAAAAATAGAGAACATGCTGAATTAAATATTACTGTAAATAAGTTAACACCTAAAAAAATACATGGAGTAGATAATGATGGAATTTTAGAAATAAATTTCCCAGAGGATGAAGGTATTTTAAAAGAGGGAGAGCGACTTATATTTTCAAATGATTTAAACGATATAAATCCTAGATTAAGAAAAATAGCAAAAGTTTATTCTTTGAAAGATAGAAATTTAAAAACTGTAAAAAATGATTTAAATGAAACTTTTTATGTAGGAAAAGTTTCAGATAACGGAAGAGATTTAGTATCAGTTTACGAGGTTTTGATATTAAGTAGAGCAAAAGCTATAGCAAAAATAAATATAAGTAAAATGAGACCTGGATTTGGATATAGTTTTGATCTTAGAAATGCAAGTAGTGGGTCAAGAGTTACATCAATAATGGATCATAATTTTAAGGGTGAACCATTGGTACCACCTGATTCAAGACAATTAATAATAGATGGTGAAGATATATTACCAGGTATTTTATTAGATAGCGTAAAAAGTATAGAAACAACATTAACTCCAACTTCGAATGATGAAATATTAGAAAAAATAGAATTTAAAGATGGAAAATTAATTATAGAAAAAAGTATGAAGTTTAATGCAGATAGTAAAATTTATACAATAATATTTAAAGATAATAGTGATAATCCAATCCAAGAGCTAGAATTAGATGTTGTTAATGATATTCCCGGTGATGATAGAGGAGAGGCTAAATTTAATGTAGATATGAGGCTTTTAGCTAATGGATGGACTAATCGAAATGGCCGTTATGTGGAAAATTATTTAGTAAATGATTGGTTAGGAAATACTAATAGTGAAGTTAATAATAATATTGCTGAGTCAGTAGGAGTTTTACCAGATTTAGGAAGTGAAGATATAGAATATATCTATATGTTATCTAATGGTATTTTATCAAGGGCACTTTCAAGTAATGTAAATATAAGTGGGAATTCAAGTAATCATACATTAAAATATTTATCGGGTGAGACATCTCTATTTTATTTTTTAAAAACTAAAGCAAATCAAATTTATGATTATTTAGCATTTGTAAAAGAAAAACACACAGCTCCAATTAAATATGATGTGGTAGCTTTGACAAGTAGTTTAAAAGAAATAAAAATGTCCATAAATATATCAAGTTTAAAAGATGCGGGAGTATCTGCTAGAGCAGCAATAGATATATCATCTTTTAAAAAAGGATTTGTATTGAAAGTTGATAAAATTTTGTTTCCTTCTATTGAATTAATAGATTTAAAAGGTGGGCTATTAAAAAATAACAATAATATAATAGCAACTCATATAAAATATAGAATAAATAATACGAGTGATATAATAGTTCCTTTAGTTCTAGATAAGGCTTTCTTATTAGATCCACTTTATAATTTGACAATAAATATTGATGGAGAATTAGAACTTGAAAAGAAGGCAGTAACGGAAACATATAAAGATGAGATAATGATAAGCGGGTTAGTAGATATTGATGGAAAAGGAAATTATAAAGAATTAACAAGTTTTCTTTTAGAAATTGAGTCTAATGCTAGAGATACTGTATTAGTGGATACAAGTGCTGAAATAGATAGCTTTAAAATGAGTAAAAAGTTTAATTATGAGTTTGATTTATCTGGAACAAACAATAAAAATAAAGCGATAATTTCATCAAATGATCATAATTTTAAAGGCGAACCTTTAGTTCCTTCAAAATATAGGACATTAAAAATAGGAAATGAAGATTTATTAACAGATGAGTTTCAAAATGTATCGAGTATAGAAGTAAGAGGAGACTTTAATTGGTTTACAACTGGAAAAATAGCAACTACAGATAATCCAAGATCTTCATTAGAAAGAATAGAGCTTAAAGGTGAAAAGTTGATTTTAACAAGAACAATGTTTGAAGCAACAAACGAGATAAATATATATGAAGTTTTATTTAAGAGTGCGACTAATGAAGTTATCCAAAGATTATTTTTGGAAGTTAAAAATAAAAAAGTTGATTTAAAAAATATAATTGATTACCAAGTGGATGATAGGCTTTTACCAGATGGATTTGTAACCTTAGATGGAAAATATGTGCTTACAGAAAATGAAAATATATTTCAATCAAGTTTGAAGGATCCGCATTTAATTGAATATAAAACAGTTGAGAATGTAACATCGTTGATAGGTAATAATATAGTATATGCAAGTGGAATAGATAATAGGAGCGAAGAAAGCGATATAATATTATCACCTAAAAAAATATTCAAAATAACTGACCTGTTGAGTGGAAAAAAAATGATAATTCAAGAGGGGTCTAAAAATTCAATTTATAATAATATAGCACTTAATAAAAGTAAGTATTTTAGTGGTAGCCAATCAGCAGTGTTGATGAGTGAAACTTTGGATAGGATTATAATTGACTTAAACTACAATAAAGGGAATAAGGAGGTAAGTGCAGGATCAGGAGAAATAGATATCACAAATTTAAATATAGAGTCAAGAGTTATAAAAAGTGGAGAGCCATTATTAACTAATGCTAATGGTAGTTTTTTAGATATAAAAGGGGGATTAAACTCTAATTCTAATATTGTAATAGGAAATTGGATTGAATATCAAATAAATAACGGACCAAAACAGAGTAAAAAATTAGATTTAAATCAATCATTTGTTGTTGAAAATGGAAAGTATGAAATTTTTATCAATTACAATGGAGAGATTGAAGTTAAAAAAATTGGAATAGAAAAAACATATACAGATATAATAGAAATAAAGGGTGGAAGAAAACTAAGTGACAGATTAGATAATGAATTTTTAGAATTGGGAACATATAAATTAACAATAAAAAATAATAGAAGAGACGCTTTTTTACCAGCAGCTGAAGCGACTATAGATGTTTCAAAAATGAGGCCAGGTTCGATTTATGAATTTATAATAACTCCTGGAAGCACAAAAGATGTAATATCTTTGAGTAATCCAACATTTATTGGAGAGCCAACACCTATAGATTCACAAAAAATAATGAAAGTGAATAAAGAAATATTAAATACAACATATGCTAATCAGGTTAATCAAGTTACGATACCTAGTATTTTTAATAATGAAGTTATAAAAAAATTAGAATATGAAGAAAAAGGTGGAAATCAAAAGATAATAAGAATAGAAAAAAGCTTTTTATTTAAAGCTCCAGAAAAGGATTATAGTATAATTTTTTTAGATGGATCGGGTAGAGTAATTCAAAGTTTGACTTTAAAAATAATAAATCCAATCATATCTGCTCCTATAACAAGGTCAATCCAAATTGACCAAAGACTCTTAAGTACAGGATGGGTAGATAAAGCGGGGAGATATGTATTTGGAAACGATGGAAATTGGAATGATGACAAAATTACAGATATAAATATAGCGACAGGACAATCAACAGGAGGAACGGCTACAAATATTCAATATATATATAGATTAAACAATGGAATAATAGAAAGAGCAAATAGTACAGATGTCGAAGCAAGAGGAATAGTAAAATATCCAACAGGAAACACTCCATTATACTATAGTAAAACAAGTGGAGATTTCTTTAATAATTTTGCTGTAAGAAAAGTAACAACAGGAGCAGCATTGGTAGAATATAAAGTAGTGTTAGTATCAACTACAGGAGAGGAAATAGAGGCAACAGTAAATCTAACAGGAACAGCAAAAGGAATGACAACAGGAAGTGGAACGTTAGATACAACAACTCTATTAAATGATGAACTAACAAAAATAAAGGGTGGGAATTCATTATTAAGTAATACAACAGGTTCATTTGTAGATGCAAAAGGAGGATTAACAACGAATGCTGATGTAGTTATAGCAACTCATGTAAGTTATAAGGTAGGAGCAGGAGCATATACGACAGTACCATTAACATTGGGAAATGCATTTATGACTAGCGCAGGAAATTATGAGTTATCAATAAACACAGATGGAGAGATAGAGGTAAAGAAACTAGATATATCAAAAGCTTATAATGATGTAATAGAAATAA
>JBOFRT010000130.1:0-1121 GCA_051651165.1 Cetobacterium sp. | reverse complement strand
ATTTTAGTGGAGAGTATGATTTTAATAAACAGATGGAGCTTTCAAAATATATTTTAAGTATTACAGGTTTTGATTTTACTTATGGAAGAGTAGATTTAGGAGAGCATCCAACAACTTTAGCAGCTTCTCCAAAGGATGTAAGAGTGGTGACATCTTTTGAGAAAAATGATTTGAAAGTTGGAATATATAATACCTTTCATGAAGCTGGAAAAGGACTTTATGAGCAAGGGATAAGCGAGAATCTTTTAGGTACTCTTTTAGCAGAGGTAAGTTCTCAAGTCTTAGAAGAATCTCAAGCTAGATTTTATGAAAATATAGTTGGGAGAGATAAAAATATATCTTTGCTTATTTTAAAAAAAATAAAAGAACTATTTCCAGAGTTAAAGGACAAAGAGGATATAGATTTTTATAGATTAGTTAATGAGGTTAAACCATCTCCAATTAGAATAGAGGCAGACGAGCTAACATACATTTTACACATAATTATAAGATACGAGATAGAAAGAGATCTGTTAGAAGGGAGATTAGATGTAAAAGATTTACCAGAGGTTTGGAATAGAAAATATAAAGAGTATTTGGGAGTTATACCAAAATCTTTTTCAGAAGGGTTACTTCAAGACATACATTGGGCTAGTGGATATTTTGGTTTTTTCCCAGTATATCTAATAGCTGAACTATACTCACATCAATTGAGAAAAGCTTTGGAGAAAGAACTTAATATTTCAAGTGAAAATATAGATATAGGAGATTTAAAGAAAATAAACTCATGGTTAAGAGACAATATATATTGTCATGGAGCTCTTTATAGTTCAAAAGAGATATTAAAGAGATTAACTGGAGAAAACCTAAGTTCAAAGCACTATATAGAGTATTTAAAAAGTAAGTATTATAAACTATATAATATAAAATAAGTCAAGGGGGAGTGTATGTTAAACAAGTTGTTTTTAAAATTGAATTTTGGGGAAAAACTAAGAAAAAATCTATTTGTAATTTTATTAGTATCTTTTGGTGGTGCAATAATCTATGGACTTCCATATTTTAGATATGACTATTACGATGCATATTTAGAAGCATACAAATTGAACAACACACAGATGGGAGTTTTTGGAAGTATATTCGGA
>JBOFRT010000129.1:0-1185 GCA_051651165.1 Cetobacterium sp. | reverse complement strand
GAACCGGAAATTTCATATAGAGAAACAATAAAGAATAGTGTTGAAGCTCAAGGGAGGCACAAAAAACAATCAGGAGGAGCTGGACAATTTGGAGAGGTATTTATAAAGTTTGAACCTAATAGTGATGAGTTTGGATTTTGCGATAATATTCATGGTGGAGTAGTTCCTAAAACATATATTCCAGCAGTAGAAAAGGGATTGTTAGAAGCAAAAAATAAAGGTAAATTAGCAGGATATCCAGTAATTAATATAAAAGCAACACTATATGATGGATCTTATCATCCTGTAGATTCAAATGAAATATCATTTAAGCAAGCAGCTATATTAGCCTTTAGAAAAGGAATGGAAACAGCTAAGTGTGTTATATTAGAACCAATTGTAAAAATGGAAATAATAGCTCCAGATGAGTATATAGGAGATATTATGGGCGATATGAATAAAAGAAGAGGAAAAATTTTAGGAATGGAGCCAAAAGCTTATTCGGAACAACTTTTAACAGTTGAAGTACCTGAAAGTGAGATATTAAAATATGCGATAGATTTAAAATCTTTGACTCAAGGAAGAGGAAGATTTGAGTATAATTTTTTTAAATATGAAGAACTTCAAGAAAATTTAGCTCAAAAAATAATTGAAATAAGAAAAAATAGATAAAAAAGCTCTGGTTACCAGAGCTTTTTTTCTAAAAGAGTTCTTTTTTAAATAAAATCCATGTTATTATAATTCCACAAGCAACAGCTACAAGTAGAACCCAAAGAAATCCATAAGTATCTGATGCAAAAGGAACACCACCTACGTTCATTCCCCAAAGTCCCGAAACGACAGTAGGAATGGCAAAAACAATAGTTATAGAAGTAAGTTTTTTCATTACTATATTAAGGTTATTCGACATAACTGTAGAAAAAGCATCTCGAGTACTACCTAAAATACTTGAATAAATATTGGCCATTTCAATTGCTTGTTTAGTTTCTATTATAACGTCTTCAAGAAGTTCTAAATCATCTGGATATCTTTTTACAATTTCAGTTCTCATCATTCTCTCAAGAACGGCTTCATTTGATTTTAAAGACGTAGTAAAATAAACCAAACTTTTTTCCAATTCAAGAAGAAGCATAAGTTCTTGGTTTCTAAGATTATTTTTTAGTTGCCTTTCAATATTATCACTTATTCTTCCAATTTGTTTTAGGT
>JBOFRT010000128.1:0-1092 GCA_051651165.1 Cetobacterium sp. | reverse complement strand
ATGCCATTCCTTCAATAAATTTCTTTTGGAATATTATAAACATAATTAACATAGGTAAAACTCCTAAAATAGCTCCAGCCATAGCTAAAGGATAATCAGTTCCGTGTTGTCCAGATAGAGCAGCAAGACCAGCAGAAAGTGTCATCTTATCAGTAGAAGTATTAACAATAAGAGGCCACATAAGCTGATTCCAACTAGCAAGAGCTGTTATTATAATTAAAGCTACAATACCAGGCTTAACAAGAGGTAGCATAATTTTATAATATATTTGGAAATGATTACATCCATCTATAATTGCAGCTTCTTCTAACTCTTTAGGAAGAGTCATAAAAAATTGTCTCATTAAAAATGTTCCGAAAGAACTAAATAATCCAGGGATAATAAGACCACTTAAAGTGTTTAAAAGTCCTAACTTTTGAATTATCATGTATTGTGGTAGTAAAAAAATCTGTCCAGGAACCATCAAAACAGCTAGTAATAATAGAAATATTGTATTTCTAAATGGAAATTCAATTCGAGCAAAAGCATATGCAGCCATAGAACAAAATATAATCTGTCCAATTGTTCGAATTACTGTATAAATAATTGTATTATAATAAAATTTCATGAAAGGCATAGTAGCCATAACATCTTTATAGTTGCTCCATTTAAATTCAGAAGGAAATATAACTGGTGGAACTTGTATACTTTCTCCTAAAGTTTTAACAGAGGTTAGAAACATCCAAATAAATGGGATTAAAGTAAAGATTACCCCGGTTATAAGAACAATGTGTAGAAAAATTTTTCCTTTTTTATCCTCCATATTCTCCTCCTAATAGTTAACTAGCTTTTTTTGTAGTTTAAGCTGAATCCAAGTAAAGGCCATAATAATGATAAATAAAACTACAGCAATTGCTGCTGCATAACCTCTTTCAGACATTTGGAAAGCATTTGTATAGAAGAAGTAAACTATAGTCATACTACTTTCAAAGGCTGGATTAGTTCGATTTACCATCATAAAAACTAAGTCAAATATTTGGAAAGAATTAATAAAGGACATTACAGTAACAAAGAATAAAGATGGACTAAGTAAAGGTAAAGTTATCTTAAAAA
>JBOFRT010000127.1:0-2992 GCA_051651165.1 Cetobacterium sp. | reverse complement strand
TTATCTCCTCCTTTTTTTAATTTTATTTTTTAATATTCAAGAGCTACTTTCATAGCTCTTGAACTTTTATTTTATCTTTCTGCTGGGAAAACAAAAGTTTGATGTGGTCCATCACAAATACAAAAGATTTTGTCATCATGCTCTTGAAAATCAAAGTTTTTTATATTTTTTATTATATATTCCTTTTTAAACTCCTTTACCCCTGTTAATTCATCACTTTCTTGTCTGTGAATTATTTTTAATGTACTATTTTTTTCATCTGGTATTAAATCAAAGATTTGAAAATAGTCTACTTTCTCTTTTAAATCATAAATTTTATTAATCAAAAAGAATATTACCTCTTCATCTATTGTTTCTTCTATCGTTCTTGTCATTAGCCAGTTTGCAGTTTTAAAATTTTCCATTTTTATATCTCCTCTCTTAAAAATCTTTTACTTATTGTTTGGGAAAAAGAACCTCTTATTTCATCTATTCCTCTTGTTCCCATTTTATTCTCTCCGTTATTTTCATATTTTTTAATTGTGTTGGTGAGTTAAACTCACCAACTTTTTTACCACCAAGAATTATAGAAAATCTTTTCTCCTTCATTTAATAACTCAATAGCTCTTTCCATAACTTCTATTGTATGTTCATTATCCTCCTCACATGACTCCCAAAAGAAAAATCCTGTTGTTTTTGGTAATGTATTTTCTTTTGAATTTTTTAAAATATTTTCTAAATCTTCTTTTTCTAATTCAAATTCTATACAGTTAAATTCTTTGCTACCTCCACGTTCTCTATATAATTGTTCTATATATCCATGTAAATTTGGATGTTTTCTCCAATAAGTAACTTCAACTTCTTTTCCCTCTTTATCTTTAGTATATAAATACATATCTAATCCCATTTTTTAATTCCTCCTAAAATTTTTTATTGATTTTCATTTTTAGAAGTGTTATACTACCTTTAGAGATATAGGCAGTTATAAAACTTCTTTGAAAAGGTTGTAGTTCGAGCTACAGCCTTTTTTTAATCTTCATATCCTAATTTTTTTCTCGTTGATAATTTAAAAGCATTTAAATCTTTTCTTTCGGTAATCCCTATTATTTCTCCATTATTAGCTATGGCAAAATAGCAATCTCCTCTATCTTCGATTATAAATTCTAATTCTCTATAAACTTCTTCCCTCATAAAAAACCTCCTCTCTATCATTGTCGTGTGGGGGCGTAACCCCACAAATGTTTTATGTTTTTATTTTTTAATCTTTTATTTTTCACCTCCTTGACAGCTTTTAAAGACTATCAATTTTTTGAAAAATCAAATTTGCGGTAGCATTTTTAAAAAATTTTATGAAGAGTAACGGAAGAAAAATTTTTAAAAACTTGAATTTTATTTTTTGAAAAATTTATAGTAAAAGCAAATGGCAAAGAGGTGAAAAAAGATTTGAAAAATATATAAAATTTTTGTGGGATTTTTTGATCGCACGAAAATGAGATAGTGGTCTTTTAAACAAAAAAAGATGATTAGAGTTTATCTCTAATCATTACCTTATTTTAAAATATTAAAGCTACCAATTTTTTGGTAGCTACCTTCCAATAACTAAAATTATAAAGGGAATGATTTTACTCATTCCCTTTTACTAAATTCTTTATATAATCAATTTTAAGGCTATCCAAAACCTTTCACCATACATTTTACATTAACCAATTTAAAAACGCTTTAAAAGCCGTTTTAAACGGCTTTTATTCCTTTTTCTTTCATCACTGCTTTTGATTTTTCTAATAATTCTGCTATCGCATATTTTTGCACATAATATTCATTCAATAACTCCTCCAATTCTTTTAAAGTTTTTACTTCTTCTATATGCCAATCTCCAAATGCAATTATATCAATTACGAATCCTTCTTTATGAACTCCAATTGTAACCTCTTTTGTTCCAAGACAAGTTTTACTATCTACTCTTACCCATTCAGTCATATTTTTAGCTCCTTTTTCTATTTACAGATTTTTATTTTTTATGCTATAATAATTTCAAGATATTATACTTCTTTTAACTTGCTAGGCACGTATCGTTAAACTACGTACCTAGCTCTTTTATTTTTAATCTTTTTCATTTTCGCTTATATAATATGTATCTCTTTTTCCATTAAATTCTTCCATAACTTTTAGATACTCTTTACATGCTTTTTTTAAATTAGTTTCTAATACAACAAATTCAGCATGAGATAATCCGTATTCAACTTCTGTTTCAATAAATTCTCTCATTCCTAAATATTTACTTTTAGGCTGATTAAACGATAAACCTTCATATGTTCTTAATGGATGTTTAAAAACCTTTGCAACTAATTTGCTTTTAGTTGTTGTTATTCTCATATCTATAAGTATGTCGAATAATCTTCTTTGCTTTGAATCACCTTCTATAAAAAAATCGTTTCTATATTCATTTAGAGCTTTTTCAAAACTATCAAACTCTTTAATTGAATAATCGTTTATTTTATATTTTTTCTTTCCTTTTTCCATTTTTGCAGTAACTCTGTGTAAATAATATTTCATTTAACTTCAACTCCTTTTCTAATTATTGTCGTGCGGGGGCATAACCCTGCAAATGTTTTTAATTTTTTATTTGTTTTTCTCTTTTTTCAATTCCTCCTTTTGATAGTTTTGGCAAACTTTAAATTTTTTTGTAAGTCAAATTTACGGAGTATTTTTTTATTTTTTTATGAAACGTAGAGAAAGAAAAAAATAAAAAAACTTGAATTTTACTGGAGAAAAAATTTAAAGTAAAACGTCCATCAAAAGAGGTTGAAAAAGAGATCTAAAATATTAAAAATAACTTTGCAGTGGTTGCTACGCTTTTAGACAAGAATAGAAAAGGAATAAAAAAAGATAAATGATTAGAGTTTTCTCTAATCATAACCTTTTAATTAAAAAAATAAGCAAATAGATTTTCTATTTGCTACCATTAAAAAACTCCCTGAAGATCAGGGAGCTAATTTTATATAATTTCTTTTTT
>JBOFRT010000126.1:0-1136 GCA_051651165.1 Cetobacterium sp. | reverse complement strand
AAAAAGAGAGATTAAACCTCTCTCTTCATTAAAATTATCTAACTAACCATCCACCATCAATAGCTAAAATATGTCCATTTATATAATCTGCTGCCTTTGATGATAAGAATATTGCTCCTCCTACAAGGTCTGATGTTTGCCCCCATCTTTCTGCTGGTATTCTTCCTAATATTTCAGCGTTTCTCTTTTCATCAGCTCTAATTGGTGCTGTATTTGCTGTTTCTATATATCCTGGTGCTATTGCATTTACTTGGATATTATCCACTGCTAACTCATTTGCAAAAGCTTTTGTAAGCCCTGCTACTCCATGCTTACTTGCTGTATATGATGGAACAAATTTTCCACCTTGGAATGATAACATTGAAGCTATATTTATTATCTTTCCTCCACCTTGCTTTTTCATCTCTATCGCTGCAGTTTTACTCAGGTAATAGATTGATGATAAATTTAAATCAATAACTTGCTGCCAGTCACTGTTTGGTCCCTCTAAAATTGGTGATCTTTTTATTGTTCCTGCGTTATTTACTAGAATATCAATTCTTCCAAAAGCCTCTATACATTTACTAACTGCTTCCATGGCTACATCTTCTTTCGATAGATCTCCAGTTGCATAAGCAATTTTTCTCCCTAGTCCTTCAACCTCTTTTATAACGTTTTCCATATTATCATCATTGTATGTGAATATAAACAGGTCTGCTCCAGCTTTTGCAAGCCCCATTGCAAGTGCATTTCCTATTCCTACATTTCCTCCAGTCACCATTGCAACTTTTCCCTCTAAATTAAACATATTTAACATTTGTTCTCCCTCCTTAATTAAACCCTAACTTATTTATACTATCTTAACTGATCCATTGGAACATGATCCATATCAGTAAATGTTTGATTCTCTCCAGCCATTCCCCAGATAAATGTATAGTTTTTAGTTCCTACACCTGAATGAATTGACCAAGATGGTGATATTATCGCTTGTTCATTAGCCATTACAATGTGACGAGTTTCTTGAGGTTGTCCCATTAAATGGAATACTCTTGAATTTTCATCCATATCAAAATAGAAATAAACTTCCATTCTTCTCTCATGTGTATGTGTTGGCATAGTATTCCACATGTTATTTGGATCTAATTCTGTCATTCCCA
>JBOFRT010000125.1:0-2450 GCA_051651165.1 Cetobacterium sp. | reverse complement strand
TCTTTTCATCTAAGGATATTAATGAATAATCCCAATTACAGCAACCACATGAATTAGAAGTTTGATTACATAACCTTTCCCCATTCAACTGCACTATTTTATTTTTTGCATCTTCCAATATTTCTCTTAATATTTTCATATTTTCTTCCTTTTAAAATTTATATAGAGCTCCTACAGTAAAAGTCCTTCCAGGAGCAGGTAAGTGCTGTTGAACTACATATGTAGAATCTCCAGAAAAATCTCCCCAAGCTCCAACGTATCTATCATATTTTTTATCAAACAAATTGTCTACTCTAGCAGTTAAAGTAAGCCCATTTTCAAATTGATAACTAGTAGATAAATCTACTGTTATATATGAGTCTACTTTCTCATCATATTTTTCAAGTGAACTTTCATCTCCACTCTCTGGTAATGTTCCAACCTTATATTTTAGTGCATCCAAAACAGTATAAGAACCATGATAAAGAGCATCTACACTAGCCGAGAATTTAGGCGTAAAGTTATAAGTTGTTCCTGCAGTAACCTTCCAATTAGGAACGCTTGGAATCGGTTCACCTTTTGTAGGTCCATCTTTTAATTCATGGTGAATATATGAAATTCCTGTTCTAAGAGTAAGATTTCCTATGTAATGCTCTGCAACTATATCCGTACCATATTTATCAACTTTACCTAAATTTCCAGTTATACTCTTATCCCAATCTTCAATATTTGTAGGGATTTTAGAATACATATAATTGTCAATTTTATTATAATATACAGATGCTGAAAGATAAGTGTTTCCAACAAAATCTTTTATACCTATTTCTATATTATCACTTGTTTGTGATTTTCTATTGTATTCATAAACTCCTTGTAAAATAGGCTCATAGCTTCCCATTTCAGTGGCACTTGGGGTTCTAAACCCTCGTGTATAATTTATATATGTCGATCCTGTATCTGAATATAAATAGTTTATTGCAAATTCTAATCCTGTATTATTAAACTTTTTACTTTCCATGTCATAATATTTAGAAGGGTCATTAACATCCTTTAACTTTTGTAAATAATAATCATAATCAGTATATTCTTTTCTTATTCCTTGAATAAATTGAAATTTATTGTATTCTATCTTATTCATTAAAAAGATTCCGTAAGCTTCTTTTTTAGCTTCTCTTCCATCTTTATAAGTTTTTAAATTTGCCATAGAATCCTCTTCTCTATGATGTGAGTAGTCTGCTCCAAAAATAAGATAATTATTTTCTAAATATTTATATTTTAATTGAGATTTAACATATTCTTTTCTTTCTTTATATCTATTACTGTTATAAAAACCTCCTGAATAAGGAGAATAATCGTTATGTAAATAATTAATATAAGTTACAGATTCTAAACTATCTGAAACTTCTGCTCTATATTTTAAGTAAAAATCATTTAATTCATATTTACTTTTTGAAAATTTTGATGCATATTTAATATTTTCATCAAATATATATTGAGGTATTGTTCCTCCTAAGTGAGTCTCAGATTTTGCATGACTATATTTAAACTCTATATCACCATTATCTAAAAGATATTTTCCTGTATAGTCAAAAGAGTATTTATCAACTTTTTCTTTAGTTCCATCAGATAATTTTCTTCCTGATCCATGAGAATTATACTTACTAAATGAAATCTCATTTAGAAAATTATTACCAATTTTAGTTCCATAGGTTATATTTTCTGAAAATAACCCGTGACTTCCAGCATTAAAATTTATAGAACCGTAGTTTTGTCTATCCTCAACTGTTTTTGTAGTAATATTAATGATACCTCCAACAGAACCATCACCATATAAAACTGCTCCACCACTTGGAATAACTTCAATTCTTTCAATTCTTTCAACAGGAATTTGAGAAAGATTATAGCTATCAGAACTTCCTAAACCTGTTCTATTTATAGGAACACCATCTATTGTAACAATAATATTTTTATTAGCGTACATTGGGTTTTGTCCTCTTAAATCAAATCTTATTTCACCACCCGCATATTCTCTAGCAAATAACCCAGGCACGTCTCTTAAAACTTGAACTAAATTTGTTGAACCGCTTTTTTCAATTTCCTCTGCTGTTATAATAGAAATATTTGTGGGAGTATCTCTAACTGTTGTTTCAAAGTTTTGAGTTGTAATAACTGTATCTTCTAATTTTACAAAGCTTTTGTTTTCTCCACCTTTTGCTACACCAGATACAATAAGTAAAGATAGTAATAATAATTTTTTGTTCATATTTCCCTCCAATTACTCTTTTAAAATAAAAAAATCTAATAAAAAACCAAAGACTTCTTAAACTTTAGCTTTTATTAGAAATTAGGAGTTTTTATTTAATTACAAAAAATCATGTCATAAAATATACTCTTATTTCTTATTTTTCCCCCATGAAAAATAAAAAACTAAATTTTAAATAAGTCTCCTGACTCAGTTTCATCCTACTCCT
>JBOFRT010000124.1:0-1163 GCA_051651165.1 Cetobacterium sp. | reverse complement strand
TACTTAAAATATCTGCAAAAACTTCACACTGTTGCTCTTCCTCTAGTTCTTCTATTCTTTCAAAACCAAAAATTTTAATAATTTCTAAAAAAGGCTTTGGAATAGAAGTCATTCCTCCTGTATAAGCCAAATGTATTGCGTGTCCAAACTCATGAAAAAGAATAGCTATTGGTGATAAATTATCTTTACAATTAAACAAATAAAATTTAAATGTTCTACCTTCATCAGAAATATTAAAATCTGAAAAACAAAGACTATTGTATTGTTCACTTTCAATATCTACTATTAAAAATTTAGGTTCTTTATTCTTATATATTTTCTCTGAAAAATTATATTCTTTTTCCAAATAATCACTAATTTCTTTTACTTGTTTTTTAGTTATAATATTATCCGATTTTTTAGGATAACTAGAAATTTTTCTTCCTAAGAAACCTTCTAATTCTTCTATTGCTATTTTCTCTATTTCTTTTTTATTCATAAACTATCTCCTTATTGATATATTTTCTATTAATCTTATATTAAATCTTCTATCATTTATTAAGCTGATTTTATTTTGATATTATTTTCTTTTAATTGAACTTTTATTTTTTCAATTAATTCTTCTGGTACTATTTCTCTATTTGAATATCCTTGAATCTGCCTTAAACAATATCCTGTTTTTGAAGTGTACCCAATTTCTAAAGTATATTTAATATTATTGTAATCAACTGTATAAATTACGCACTTTCCTTCATTTATTTCTGGGATATACGAAGCTACGCAATGATTTTGAACAATTCCCTCTTTTACTATTTCTTTTGTTGTTTTTAATAAAATAAATTCTTTTGATAATTTTAAATTATCAAATTTTTTACCTATCTTTAATCTAACTTTATAATATTTTAATCGCCTTTCTAATGCCAACTTATTGTGATCTTCCCTTATTTTTTTTATAGATGTTCTTTTTAAACTTATTTTTTCATTATTTTGAATACTCATATTTATAAAATCTGATACTATCCCTCTTTCTCTTTGTTGCTCTTGGGTAGATTTAGAATATTTAATTTTTTTTCTTAAAAACAATTCTAAAAGACGTAAAACTTCAAATTTTCTTCTTTTGTACCTAACTGTTCTTATTAAATCTAAACTTTCATCATCTTTAGGTATATCTAATTCAAAATATG
>JBOFRT010000123.1:0-43962 GCA_051651165.1 Cetobacterium sp. | reverse complement strand
TCGAATCGACTTGCATGTGTTAAGCATTCTGTCAGCGTTCATCCTGAGCCAGGATCAAACTCTTCATTCAATATATTTTAAGTCCTAAGACTTTCTTACACCTTTTAACCATCTAAATGGTTTTGCCATTACTGGCATTCTGTTATTTTCATAACTTCTGACTATTTTCTCTATTCGGTTGTTAATGTCCTTTTCTATAATTCTTGCCGGCGGTGTTTCCCGCTGACAAAAATTATAGTACCATAAATTTTAAACTCCGTCAATAACTTTTTTTATTTTTTTAAAATTTGTTTTTCCTTTATCTCTAATTCCTCATGGAAAACAAGGTCTTCTTCAACCAATTTTTTTAAAATATCTAAATAAAATTTTTCACCTAAGCTATACTTCAATGTTTCTCCATAGGCCATTATCAAAGGAACATAATCCTCTTCTAAAAAACCTTCTGGATTTTTTCTTCTAAATGAAGAACTCATCGATAACTCCTTGTTTATGCATGGTGTATCATAATAATCCTCTATTGTGAAACCTGTTGTAAAATCATCTGGAACCGTTATATACAATAGACTATTATCCTCTTCTGAGATTATGTCTATTGGCCACAAGCTGCATACTAAAGGTTTCTTTTCTACAATCTCTTTTGCTCCTAAATCATTTTCTAGACATATCGAATGTAAAGAACATAACACCGATTCATTATTAGGTTTAAATGAACAACTGCAAAGTGACACCTCATTTTCAACTACTTCATCAGGTACAAGACACTCGTCTGTTTTTATACTTTCTATTATATCTGCTAATTCAAATCCATTTTCTAATAAAATATCTATATTTTTTGTTTTTTCATTATATTTTTCTAAATTATCTAAAATAAAATTTCTTGTTGTCTCTTCATAGATAGTAGGATTATCTGCACAACAAGGATCTTGGCATTTAAAACAGTCAAAGTTTGCTAAATTTGAAAAAGAACTATAGTCAACAAGAGCTTTATAATCTTTTCCTCTCATACTAACTATAGTTTCTAAGACATCAACTCTTGTAAAATGTTCTCTTAGCATCTCCTCTCTCTCTTCACTAACCTTATATACCTCTTCTCCTTTTGGATGATTCAAAAATAAAAAATAGTTCATAACATCTCCTCAAATTATTAAAATATACTAATTGCATTCTAACATAAATTACGTTTTTTTTACAATTTTTATAAATATTCAAATTAAGTTCTACTTATGTATTGTTTTTCTCTTTTAGTTATAGTAATATATTGAATATAATATATTATTATAGTATAGGTACAGGAGGTATTATTTTGAACAAAAAAATAGGACTACAGCCCGGAACTCTTTTATATACTGGTGACCGTCACATAACAACAGAGATTCCTATAACTCACTACATATATAACCATGAATCTTTTAAAAAAAATAGTTTCATTTTTAAGGATAATCTTTTAGTAGAACTTCATCCTTCAAATGTAAACTGGTTAAATATAGGTGGAATCCATAATATTGATCTTATTAAAAAAGTAGGAGAAGCTTTTAATATTGACTCTTTAATTTTAGAGGATTTACTTAACAACTCTCAAAGACCTAAATTAGAAATTAGAGATGATTATATTTTCATTACATTAAAAATGATTTCGCATGCTAGTAAAAAACATAAATACGAATATGAACAAGTTTCATTCATATTATTTTCAAATCTTTTAATCACTTTCCAAGAGAATCCATTTGATGTTTTTGACAATATCAGAGGAAGAATTGAAAAAGGCAGTGGAAGGTTAAGAAATAAAAAAGAGGGTTATTTAACTTATGCTTTAATCGATAGAATCGTGGATAACTATTTTTTAATCATCGAAGACCTCGAAGAAAGAATCGATGACTTAGAAAGCAAAGTTACTACTGATCCTAAGAAAAAAGATTTCGATGAAATTCTAGAATTAAAAAAAGAACTTTTAAAATTTAGAAAAGCCTTAGCACCATTAAAAGAGGTTTCTGCTAAATTTAAAGATTCAGATATCCAAGAATATTTAGGTGAAGATACTGATATCTACTTAAGAGATTTACAAGACCATATCATAATTGCAAATGAATCTAATGACGCTCTTTTCAATAGAGGAAATGAGCTATTACAACTTTATCACTCTACTATAAGTACTGGAATGAATGAAATTATGAAAGTTTTAACTATGATTTCTACAATTTTCATTCCGTTAGGGTTCTTAGCTGGACTTTATGGTATGAATTTCGAATATATACCTGAATTAAGTTGGAAATATGGATATTTCACTCTTCTAACTATTATGGGGCTTATAATTTTAGGAACTGCCATCTTCTTCAAAAAGAAAAAATGGTGGTAAAAAATTAATTTATAATATTTATTTTAAGGAGGTTTTTCCCAAATGGAACAAACATTAGCAACTTTTATTAATGAATTCACAGCTGCAGTAGCTAAATCAGCTCCTCTTTTCATTAAAAAAGTAATCTTTTTAGCCATCTTATGGACTACTTACAAACCGGTTAAAGGTTTCTTAATGAAAGCTTTTAACAAATTTTTATCTCTAAAAAAATTAGATGAACTTCTAATTCACTTTTTAGAGTCATTCTTAAACATTATAATCATAATCTTCTATGGATTAAATGTTATTCAAATCCTAGGAATTGAAATGACATCTATCATTGCTCTTCTTGGATCAATCGGTATCGGTATTGGACTTGCACTTAAAGGAAGTTTATCTGATCTTGCTGGTGGAATGCAAATACTAGCTTCTAGATACTTCACTAAAGGTGACTATATTGTAACTTGTGGAATCGAAGGGATTGTTCAAAGAATAACTTTCCTATACACTGTTTTACATACTGTTGATAACAAATTTGTTGTTGTTCCTAATGGAAAACTTTCTGGTGAAGTTATCATCAACGCTGGTGCTAACAACGAAAGAAGAGTTGATTCTGTATTCTCAGTTTCTTATGACACATCTATCGATAAGGTAAAGGAGTTACTTACTCAAATTGCAAAAGAGCACAAACTTATTCTTCAAGATAAGGATATATTTGTTAGACTTAGCAAACACAACTCAAGTTCTCTAGACTTTACTATGAGAGTTTGGGCAAAAAAAGAAAACTATTGGGAAGTTTTCTTCGATTTACAAGAACTTGTTAAAAAGAAATTCGATCAAGAAGGAATTGAAATTCCATATAACAAACTTGATGTTTACCAAAAGTAGAAAAAAGAGGCTAAGATTTAGCCTCTTTTTTTATATATTTTATCTATTTTTTAATAAACTTTTTCCTGGAATTCCTGGTTTTGTCATTTCAAATGGATTTAAAATTATATCTAACTCCTCTTTTGTTAATAACTTTCTTTCTAATATTAGATCGATTACTGAAACTCCTGTCTTTATAGATGTCTTAGCAATATCTGCTGCATTTTTATATCCTATATGTGGATTTAAAGCTGTTATTGTCCCAACACTCATATCCACTAATTGTTGACATCTTTCTTTATTTGCTGTTATTCCAACTAAACAGTTATCAATTAAAGTATTTACTCCATTTTTCAATATCTCAATCGATTGGAATAGATTAAAGAATAAAACTGGCTCAAATACATTTAGCTCCAATTGTCCAGCTTCTGCTGCTTTAGTTACTGTTTGGTCGTTTCCAAAAATTTGGAAACAAACTTGATTCATAACTTCTGGTATAACTGGATTAACTTTTCCAGGCATAATTGATGATCCCGGCTGTTGTTGAGGTAGATTAATCTCTGCTAATCCTGTTTTTGGTCCTGAAGCCATAAGTCTTAAATCATTACACATCTTCGATAGATTTACTGCTGTAACTTTTAAAGCCGAAGATAACCATACAAAACTATCTAAGTTTCTTGTTCCATCAACTAAATCATCAGCTTGAACAAAATCTACAGTTGTAACTTCTGATAAAATTCTAACAACATCTTCTACATATTTTGTATCTGCATTTATTCCAGTTCCTACAGCTGTTGCCCCCATATTCACTGTTTTTAAATCCTCTAAAGCTATCTTAATTCTTTTTATATCTCTTGCAACCGGTTGTGCATAAGCTTTAAACTCTTGCCCTAATCTTATTGGCACTGCATCTTGCAAATGTGTTCTACCCATTTTTATAACATCATCAAACTCTACACTTTTCTCTAGCAACGTTGAATTTAATTTCTCTAAGCTTTTTAATAGCTCTTCAGACATCATCTGTAAAGCTAACTTTCCAGCTGTTGGAATTACATCATTTGTTGATTGCCCATAGTTAACATGGTCATTTGGATGAACTTTATCATACTTTCCTAGCTCTCCCCCAAGTAACTCGCCTGCTCTATTTGCAATAACTTCATTTATATTCATATTCATAGATGTTCCAGCTCCACCTTGTATTACATCAGTTATAAACTGATCCATGAATTGCCCATCTATAATTTCATCCGATGCTTTTACTATTGCATCTACAACATCTTTCTCTAAAACTCCAGCTTCTAAATTTGCTATTGCTGAAGCTTTTTTTACATATGCTAACGCTTTTATAAAATCATTTCCTAATCTATACCCCGTAATATAGAAATTATTTTTTCCTCTTAATGATTGAACCCCATAATAAGCATCTACCGGAACTTGTAATGTTCCTATTGAATCACTCTCTAATCTAAATTTTTCCAAAACCATTCACCTTCCCTTTATTTATCCCCAGAACTTTAAAACTTTAAAACAAAATTTTCATTTTCAACTTTTTTGAAAATAAACATTTCGTTCTTTATCCGTTCATTCGTGCTTTCTTGTTTTAAAGTATACTGTTTTTTTTGTAAAAGTCAAGTCTTTTTTATGATCTGTTTTTAGATTTTTTTATTTCAACAAAATAAATGTATCCTCTTTTGTAACTTCCTCTTTTACTTCAAAGTATTCTGGATTTTCAGCTTCTAATTTTTTTAACTTTAATAATGTTCTTCCTAAGTGATGCTCTAACATACCTCTCAGTTTATCAATATCTCTTTTTTCTAAAGCTGCCAAAATCTCTTCGTGCTCTTCTACAACTGAAATATCACTCGTTTTGTTTTTTGCATTTAAAACTCTTACTCTTTGATAATGTCCTGTTCCGTTTGATGCTAACTCCCATAATCCTGGAATCTCAGCTTTCTCAAATATCATTTTATGGAAATCATTATCCATCTTATGAAACTCTAAATAATTACGATTACCTTCACAGTAAACTCTTTGCATTTTTATATTTGTTCTTAAATCTTCTACAAACTCATCATCTAAATTCTCTACTACTCTTTCAAATGCAGCAGTTTCAAGAGCTACTCTAAGAACTTTAGCCTCTAAGACTTTTTGAGCACTAATTTTTGTTACAAATGTTCCTTTTTGCGGAATACTTTCTATCAATTGATCATGCTTTAATAGTATCAAAGCTTCTCTTATAGGAGTTCTACTCATTCCTAATTTTTCTCCTATAACTTTTTCACTTAACTCACTTCCAGGCTTTAAATTTAATTCAAATATATTTCTTTTCAAAATTTTATATGCATAAGCTGAATTGCTATTTTCTCTTGACATATCTTTCCTCCTAGTTTATTTTTTCACATACTTTTATACAAAACAATATATCTCTATAATAAAATATACTAGCTGCTTTGTCAAACTCAATATTTCACCAAAAAAAATAGGGTGATATACACCCTATTAAAATCTCTATATATTCTTATAACTCAAATCCATATGGTAACAATTCTTCCATTGTCATTAATTTATAATCTCTTTTTAAGTTTCCAAGAATAATTATAGTATCATCATTTGCAAACTCTTTTATAACTTGTCTACATGCACCACAAGGACTTACTGGCCCTGTTGTATCTGCTACTACTGCGATTAGTTTTATTTTTCTCATACCTTTACTTGCTGCTGCAAAAATAGCACTTCTTTCAGCACAATTAGAAAGTCCATATGAACCATTTTCAATATTTGCCCCTGATGTTTCTTCATCATTCTCATCTACTAAAACAGCTCCTACTTTAAAGTTTGAATATGGTGCGTAAGCTTTCTCTCTAGCTAATATAGCTTTCTCAACATATTCTAAGATAGTTTTTTCATCTAATAATTTCACCATAAGATTACTCCGAAACACTTTCTAAAGCTATTTCTATCATATCTTTTAAAGTTGTTTGTCTCTCTTCAGATGTTGTTTCCTCTCCTGTAACTAACGAATCAGAAATTGTTAAAATCGTTAATGCTTTAGCATTATATTTTGCTGCGATTGTATAAAGTGCTGCTGTTTCCATCTCAACACATAAAACCCCAAACTCTGCCCACTTTTTGTAAGATTCAAAATTATCTCCATAGAACTCATCTGCTGTTAAAACATTTCCACCTTTAACTGGGATTCCTTTTTTTGCTGCTGCTGAAGCTGCATTCATAAATAATCCAAAATCAGCTGTAGGTGCAAAGTCAGCTCCACCAAATCTAAGTCTATTCATTCCCGAAGTTGTCGAAGATGACATAGCTAAAATTACATCTCTTATTTTTACATCTTCTCTATAAGACCCTGCAGTTCCAACTCTTATAAGATTTTTAACTCCGTACTCTCTAATTAACTCATTTACATATATTGAAATTGAAGGAACTCCCATTCCTGTTCCTTGAACAGATATTCTTTTCCCTTTGTAAGTTCCTGTATATCCATACATTCCTCTTACTTCATTATAACAAACTACATCCTCTAAAAAAGTTTCTGCTATCCATTTCGCTCTAAGCGGATCTCCTGGTAGTAATACCGTTTCTGCTATTTCTCCCTTTTTTGCTCCTATATGTACGCTCATCATATCCTCCTAATTTACTTTATTATTTTTTTATTTTGTTATTTTTGTAGCAAAACTTCCTGTTAAGTCAGTTTTACCCAATAAAAACTCCTCTACTGTTGCTGCTATAGTTGAGAACCCTTCTAAAATTTCTAAGTTTACATCCTGCTTCATATTTTTACCATACACTAAAACAGGGATATACTCTCTCGTATGATCGCTTCCTTTATAAGTTGGATCACATCCATGATCAGCTGTTAATATTAAAAGTTCATTTTCTTTTAAATTTTCTATAATTTCAGGAAGATAGTTATCAAATTCCTCTAACGCTAATTTATACCCTTTAGGGTCTCTTCTATGACCAAATTTCATATCAAAATCAACAAGATTTGTAAAAATTAATCCTTTAGTATCTTTTTTAAGCTCATCTATAGTTTTTAAAATCCCATCTACATTATCTTTATTTGTACCTCTACTTCTTGTTAATCCAACACCAGCAAATATATCGCTAGTCTTTCCTATTCCGATTACATCTAATCCCGAATTTTTTATTCTGTCTAACATACTCTCTTTAGGTGGTTCAACTGAATAGTCATGTCTATTTGCTGTTCTTGAAAACTCTCCAGCTTTTTTTCCTACAAAAGGTCTAGCTATTACTCTAGCAACAGGAGATAACTCAGTACAAATTTCTAAAGCTTTTTTACAAGCTTCATAAAGCTCATCTAAAGAGATTAACTCCTCGTTTGCAGCTATTTGGAATACAGGATCAGCAGATGTATAAACGATCCAATCTCCTGAAGCTAATTGCTCTTCTCCATAAACATCTAAAACATCTGTTCCAGAATATGGAAGATTACATAAAACTTTTCTTCCAGTAGCTTTTTCAAAAGCTTCAATTGTTTCTTTCGGGAACCCATTTGCGTAAGTTGGGAATGCTTTCTCTTGAACTATTCCTGCTATCTCCCAGTGCCCAGTTGTTGTATCTTTTCCTTTTGATAATTCAGAAGCTTTTCCAAAAGCTCCTGTTGCATTTTTCATAGAATCCACACCTAAAATTTCAGTTATGTTTCCTAATCCTAATCTCTCCATATTTGGAAGATTTAATCCACCTGTTGTAAGTGCAATATTTGCTAAAGTGTTTGTTCCTTCATCCCCAAACTCTTTTGCATCTGGTAATGCACCTATTCCAGCACTATCTAAAACAATTAGTGTCACTCTATCTAATTTTTCCATATCACTTCACTCCTTTTGTATAAGGTAACAAAAGGCTGATCAATTAGATCAGCCCCCTTTTATTATTTATCGCTAACTTTAATTTCTCCAGCCATTAACTTAGCTTTAATCTCTTCAAACTTTTGAAGTTTTTCAGCACCGATGATCTCTTTTGTAAATTCGAACTCAGTTACTCCAACTCCATTTTCTTTTGCTCCATAAACAGTTAATCCTGGTTCGAACTCTCCGTTTGTTAAAGCTTTAACTGTATCATAAACTCCAACGTCAACATTTTTTAACATTGATGTTAAAACTGTTCCTGGCTCTACACCATCTTGATTTGAGTCAACACCGATTGCAAAAACTCCCTTTTCTTTTGCAGCAGCGATAACTCCCATTCCTGTTCCACCAGCTGCATGATATATTACATCTGCACCTTGGTTGATTTCAGAAATAGCATTTTCTTTTCCTCTAACTGGGTCATTGAAAGGATTTGGTCCTGTTGTGTAAACAGAGAAGAATTTAACTCCTGGGCTTACATACTCTGCACCTTGCTTAAATCCTACTTCGAATTTCTTGATTAAAGGATTTTCCATTCCTCCAACAAATCCAACAGCATTATTTTTTGTCATTAATCCTGCTATAACTCCAACTAGGAAAGATCCCTCTTCCTCTTTGAAAACTAATGATTTAACATTTGGTAAATCTACAACATCATCAATCATTAAGAAGTTTACATCTTGATAATCTGCAGCTACAGTTCTAGCTGATTCTGTCATTTGGAATCCAGTAGCTATTATTAAATCATATCCAGCTTCTGCATACTCTCTTAAGAACTCTTCATCTTCTGCAGGTGAAGCTGGTTCTACATATTTAAATTCAATCCCTAAATCTTTTTTTGCTTGCTCTAAACCTCTGTAAGCTGCATCGTTAAACGACTTGTCTCCTAATCCACCAGTAGAAAGAACAATTCCAACTCTAAGTGGCTTTGCAGCAAATAATCCAATTGCTAACATCATAGACATAACAAAAGTAACTATTTTTCTCATTAATACCCTCCTAAATAACTTTATACTAGCTAGATTTTAACACATTCTTAACCTATTTCAAAGAAAAATTTGCTATTATTTCATCATTTTTCCTAAAGTATATATTAATTCATCGATTACTTTGTTCTCATCATTATTTTTTATACCCGATACAACACATTTTCTCAGATGATCCTCTAAAATAAGTTTAGCTATTCCATCTAAAGCAGCTTTAGCTGAAGAGATTTGATTAAGAACATCGTCACAATAATTATCCTCTTCAATCATTCTTTTTATTCCTCTTATTTGCCCCTCTATTCTATTAGCTCTAGCTATCATTTTCTTTTTGTCTCCACACAATTTATTTGGACAATTTTCTTCCATTGAACTCCTCCTGTAATATCCTTTTATAGGGTATACCCCTATAAAAGGATATTATCATATAAATAAAAAAAAATCTACTTTTTTCAAGTAGATTTTATTTCTCAAGCTCCACAGTTACCTTCAATCTTTTCAGTCCTGTTTGAATTGCTTTTATTTTAAATTTACTAATACCTTTAATCTCTAACAACTCTTCCGTAGAAGCTTCTTGAATTTTAGAAAGATTTCCATGGTTATTTACAATCTTCTCAATATCTCTCTTTGTCAATTTAGTTATCTTATCTAAAATTCTGTATCCTTTAGGTGTAACTCTATTTCCTAAAGTAGAGTATGTTTTTCCATAATCTAAAACTGCTGATAATTTTTCAAGCTCTTTCAACTCATCATCTGTTAGCTTAGACAATCTATCTGTTATCTCTTCTAGATTGAATGCATCATTTGAATAATTCCAGTAATCTCTTAAGAAGTCCTCTTTTTCACTTTCTATATCCTGAATCAAATCATTTAAATGAAGCTTAACAAGTCTTCCATCCACACCTAATTCTGTCATATAGTTATTCATCTCATGGAATATTCTTGTAACTTTTTCAAATCTTTGAAGAACAACAGTTACCTCATAAAGAGTTACTAAATCATCTAATTCAAGAATAGTTAAGTTTCCTAAGGCCTTATCCAAAACAAATCTGTAACGCTCTAAAGTATTTAACCCTTGTGAAGCTTCACCCATAAGATCAGTTGTACTTCTAAGTCTATGCTTCATTTCACCTTTATAAATCGTAACAACTTTCTTTCTTTCTGATACTGCAATAACAAGCTTATCTGTTTGTTTAGCTACCCTTTGAGCTGTTCTATGTCTTGTTCCGCTCTCATTGGTTGAAAATCTCATACTTGGCTGTAAATGAACATTAGCCGAATGTATTTTTGTGATATCAGAGTCTAATATTATTGCTCCATCCATCTTACATAGTTCAAATAACTTTTCAGGTGTATATTCACAATTTATTTCAAAACCACCGTCCATTATTTTTTGAACCTCTGGATCTAAGCCAACAACTATAAGTGCTCCCATCTCACCATCTAAAACATTGTATATCCCCTCTCTTAACTTTGTCCCTGGAGCCAACAGAGAAAGAATCTCTAAGAATTCTGGGTTATTCATCTTTACTCATCCTCTCTAAAAATTCTTCTAAATTTTTTAAATATATTATTTTTAATTTATAACTATTTTTTTCAATCTCTTTTCTATTAGCTTCAGGTACATAAACACCTTTGAATCCTAACTTCTCTAGTTCTCTCAATCTCTTGTCAATAAAAAAGGCTTTTCTAATCTCTCCTCTCAACCCCAATTCACCTATCGCCGCTATTTTTTGACTTATCGCAACATTTCTATATAAAGAAACTATTGAGATTAATGCTGCCAAATCTGCTGCTGGATCGTTGATTGAAAGTCCACCTGGAATATTTATAAAAAGATCTTTCATTCCTAGATTCAATCCCATTCTTTTTTCAGCAATTGCTGTCAAGATTTGCATTCTATTTCTATCAAATCCTTGAACAATCCTTTTAGGTATTCCTATTGTGCAATCTGTTAATAAAGTTTGTATCTCTAATAAAAATACTTTAGTTCCTTCTAATACTGGAACTACCATACTTCCTATATTTTTCTCATCTCTTTCACTCAAGAAAAACTCTGAAGAATTTTTCACTTCATGTATACCTGTATCTTCCATACTAAAAACTGCCAACTCATTCGTTGAACCAAATCTATTTTTTAGACTTCTTAAAATTCTATAAAACAGCCCTTCTTCTCCTTCAAAATGAAAAACGGCATCAACCATATGTTCTAATAACTTTGGTCCAGCTACTTTTCCATCTTTTGTTATATGTCCAACTATAAAAAATGATACCTCATTTTTTTTCGCTAACTCTACTATTTTCAAAGTACACTCTCTTATCTGAGTTGGTGTTCCTGGAATAGAGTCCACTTCTGAATTATACAGTGTTTGTATAGAATCAACAATAACTATTTTAGGTTTTTTTGTAATAACATATTCATATATACTTTGAATATCTGTTTCTGACATCAAATATAGATTTTCAGAATATATTCCTAGTCTCTCTCCTCTTGATTTTATTTGAGCAGGAGACTCCTCTCCAGAGACATATAAAACATCCCCATATTCTGTATACTCTTTAGCTGTCTGAAGCAAAAGTGTCGATTTCCCAATCCCTGGATTTCCAGTGATTAAAACAACCTCTCCTTTTACAAGTCCTCCACCCAATATTCTATCAAATTCAGATATTTTTGTTTTATATCTAAAGTTTTTTTCTATTTGAACATTGGCAAAGGATACAACTTTATCTTGAATATTTTGAAGTGAACTAGCTGATGATTTTATACTTTTAGCTGCGACTGGTGATACCTCTATCTCTTCATCAAAAGTTCCCCATTCTCCACAACCATCACATTTTCCCATCCATTTTATGGTTTTATACCCACATTCACTACAAATATAAAAACTTTTTGCCTTTGCCATAACTGTACTACTCCTTAACCCTTTTTTTTATCCTCTCAATTACATATTCATCTAAGTAATTATCTAACTTCCCATCATATAAAGCCAATTCTCTAACAATAGATGAACTAACATATAGATACTCTTTAGAAGCTGGTATGAAAATTGTCTCTATCTCTTTATTTGATATATCATAATTTCCATAAGCAAGTGATAATTCATATTCATAATCTGTTACAGCTCTAAGACCTCTAACTATATAGTTACACCCTATATCCTTCATATAAGTAGCTAAAAGTCCACTATGTTCTACAACTTCTACATTTTCTATATCTTTCAATACTTCACAAACCATATCTTTCCGTTCTTCTAAGGTAAACATAGTTTTTTTAGCACTGTTGTTCAATACAGCTACAATCAATTTATCACACATCTTACTTGCTCTTTTTATTATCTCTGAATGTCCTTTTGTTATTGGATCGAACGTTCCTGAATATAAAGCCAATTTCATTTTTGCACCTAACTTTCTAATATAATCTCATAGTCTTTTAAAAAATCTCTATTTTTAGTACTTATTTCTATTTTTTTCCCTGACTTTTGTAAAAGAGCTTTTATAAAGTCTAAGTAGATTTCCTCTATTTTCTCTTTCACACTTTCTTTAGTCAGAATTTTAACTTTTTTTATATCTTTTTCATTTACAATATCTTTAAGTTCTTTTATTATGCTTTCAACAATCGCTCTACTTCCCTTTATTTTTCCAGTTCCTTTACAAACAGGACACTCATCTTGGAAATAATAAGATAGTGGTTTACCTAATCTTTTTCTTGTCATCTCTACTAACCCTAAGTCTGTAAAATGAATTATATTTGTTTTAACTCTATCTTTAGCTAAGTTCTCCTCTAAAACTTTTAAAACTTTTACCTTGTCCTCTTCAACTTTCATATCTATGAAATCTATTATTATTATTCCACTCAAGTTTCTTATACGAAGCTGCCTTGCAATTTCTTCTGCAGCCTCTATATTTGTTTTAACTACAGTTTCTTCTAGATTCATACTTCCAATATTTTTTCCAGTGTTTACATCTATACTCACTAAAGCTTCTGTTTTTTCTATAACTATAGAACCACCACACTCTAGCGTTGTTGTAACCTCTAAAGATTTCTCCACTTCTTTTTGAATACCGTACTTATAGAAAATCTCCTCTTTCTCAGTATAAAGTTTAATCTTCATCTTTGGAATACCTTCACTAAAAGCTCTTACATAATCGATAATTTCCCAGTAGACCTCTTCATTATCCACAACTATCTCATCTATATCATTACCTATAATATCTCTTAAAACCTTACTCACAATACCGTTATCTTTATATAAAAGTTCACCGGTTCTTGCGGCTTTTATTTTAACCTCTATCTCTTCCCATTTCTTAATTAGATATTGTAACTCTTTTTCAAAATGATAGATACTTTTTCCCTCAGCAGCGGTTCTTATAATAACCCCCATACCTTCAGGAACTATTTCAGAAAATAGCTTCTCCAATCGTTCTCTTTCAACTTCGTCCTTTATCTTTTTAGAAATAGCTATATGATTATTATTTGGCATTAAAACCAAAAATTTCCCCGGAATTGTATAGTGAGTTGTTACTCTAGCTCCTTTGCTTCCTCTAGGATCACTTAGCACTTGAACTACAACTTCATCTCCGACATTCAATAACTCTTCAATTGGTTTAACACTATTCACTATCCCCGTTAAATACTTCTCTTCAAAATCCCTCAAATCCTTAACATATAAAAATCCATTTTTCTCTAATCCAATATTAACAAAAGCTGATTCCATTCCAGGAAGAACGTTAGCTACTTTCCCTTTATAGATATTTCCATTTAAAGTTCCTTCGCCTTCTCTTTCGATATGAACTTCCATAACTTTGCCGTTTTCTAAAACTGCTGCTCTTGTTTTAAATCTATTGGTATTTATTACTACTTGGTTCATCTATCTCTCCCCTAAGAACCTGTTTCCACGGGTAAATCGTTTCATTTACTTTGATTGTATCTACCTCTAATGTATTGTCTATTTTAATTTTAAAATCTTTTCCTAACTTCTCTTTATTGACCTTATTTATACCAACAATTCTGGAAACATTCCTTTCATTAGTTTCTATCTCTAATTTTTTTTCATTTTCCAATATATTATTTAGAAAATCATAATATATCTCTCCAACCACAAGCTCTCTAAAAGCTGGATGGAAAGGTCCCCCTAAAACATTTTCGTCGTCATTTAAATCATCTGTTGGTTGTAATCCAACTCTAACAATATTTATATTGTTATAATCTAAAAGCGAATATATCTTTTTACATCTTTTAACTGCTTCATCTAAAGTTAAAGGTGCATATGTTCCTTGCTTAAACATATCTGCCATCTCTGTTTCTTTTATAACTAAAGTTGGGTATATTCTTGCTATATCCGGTTTTAATCCCACAGTTTTTACGGCACTTAAATAGTCACTCTCATCTGTTGACCCTGGCAATCCTAACATCAACTGAATTCCTAATTCTATCCCTGCATCTTGTATAAGTTTTGAAGCAATAAAAACTTTCTCCATAGGATAAAATCTATGTGTTTGTTTCAACACATTTTCATCTAAAGACTGAACTCCTAACTCTACAGTTGTAACTCCATATTTTTTCAGCATCGTAACTATCTCTTCATCTATATAATCTGGTCTAGTTGATAGCCTAATTCCATCAACTAATCCACTTTTTATATATTCATAAACTACAGATAGATATTCTTCTTGTAATTTTATAGAAATTCCTGTAAAAGTTCCACCAAAAAAAGCCACCTCTTTCTTGGATTTTTTTGGAAGAGTTTTTAAGTATGTTTCAATTATATTTTTTATATCATCTGTAGTTACATCTGTTTCTCTACCATTTATTTTCTTCTGATTACAAAAAACACAATCATTTGGACATCCAAAATGACTTATAAAAATTGGGATATTATAGTGTTTCATAAAGTTTTACCCCTAACTTTTTGCAGATATCTTTTGCTGCAGATTGCTCGGCACTTTTTTTATTTTTTCCTTTTCCATATCCTTTTAAATCATCTTTTATAATTGCAACAACCTCAAAAACTTTTAAATGATCTGGTCCAGCTTCACTTACAACTTGATATGTCGGTATAATTTTATACTCTTTTTGACTATATTCTTGTAATATTGTTTTAAAATCTAAAATATCTTCATTTTCATTTACATGCTCAATCGGATGTCTTAAATATTTCATCGCTATATCTTTTGTTGTTACGAAATCTGAATCTAAATATACAGCTCCTAATATCGCTTCAAATACATCTCCTAATATTGAGTTTCTTTCTCTTCCACCAGTTAATTCTTCACCTTTACTTAGCATTAAATATTGCCCAAAATCAAGTGTTTTAGATATTTTTGCTAATACAGGTTCACTTACTACCATAGCCTTCAGTTTTGCTAAATCTCCCTCTAAAGCATTTGGATACGTTTTGTATAAATGCTCTGTAACAATAAGATCTAGAACTGCATCACCAAGCAGTTCTAGTCTTTCATTGTTTAATTTTCTATATTTAGCGTGTTCATTTCCGAAAGATCTATGGATAAGTGCATTTTTTAATAGGTCCTTATTTTTAAAGGTATATCCTATTTTATCTTCTAATTCTAGATATGATCTTTTCACTTATCTCTCTCCCTTTTACTACTTATATTTTCTCATCGCTATTACAGCGTTATGTCCACCAAATCCTAATGAACTTGACATTCCAACTTCGATATCTCTTTTTACCATCTCATTTGGAGTATAGTTTAAATCTAAAGCTGGATCTGGATTATCTTGGTTTATTGTTGGAGGTACTACACCTTCAGCGATTGATAAAGCCAATATAACTCCTTCAATTCCACCTGCTGCTCCTAAACCATGTCCTGTAGCTCCTTTTGTTGAAGATATGTTCATAGTGTAAGCTGCATCACCAAATGCATCCTTTATAGCTGCAGTTTCATTTCTATCGTTTGCTGGTGTTGATGTTCCATGTGCATTGATATATCCAACCTCTTCTGGTTTTATATCTCCTTGATTCATAGCCATTACGAAAGCTCTTACTGCTCCCTCTCCACCTTCAGATGGTGATGTTATATGGTACGCATCACAAGTTTCTCCATATCCTACAACTTCAGCATAGATTTTTGCTCCTCTAGCTTTTGCTGATTCTAGCTCTTCTAAAATAAGAATTCCTGCTCCCTCTCCCATTACAAATCCATCTCTATCAGCTGTAAACGGTCTTGAAGCTTTTTGAGGATCATCATTTCTTGTTGATAAAGCCTTCATATTTGCGAATGCATTTATAGCAAACTTTGTTATACAAGCTTCTGTTCCTCCTGTTATCATAGCATCTGTTTTTCCAGATTTTATCATTTCAAAAGAATCCCCTATTGAATGAGTTCCAGCAGCACATGCTGTTACTACAGCTTTATTTGGTCCTTTAGCACCAAAGTATATACCTACATTTCCTGAAGCCATGTTATTAATCATTGCTGGAATTGTAAATGGAGATATTCTTCTAGTTCCTTTTTCTAACATTGTTCCAAATTGCTCTTCGAAAACTTCTATTCCTCCGATTCCTGACGATACAATTGTTCCAACCTTAGTTGCGTTATTTTCATCTATAACAAGACCCGAGTCCTCTAATGCCATTTTTGTAGCGGCAATAGCAAACTGAGTATTTCTTGCTAATTTTTTTACTTCTTTCTTTTCGATTCCAAACTGAGTCGGATCAAAATCAGTAACTTCCCCTGCTATTTTAACAGCACTCTCTGTTGTATCGAAAGATTTAATCTCATTTATTCCACATTTACCAGCTTTTATAGCATCCCAAGATTTTTCCGTTCCAGTTCCTAGTGAAGTTATTAAACCAACTCCTGTTACAACTACTCTTCTCATTATCCTATCCACCTCTTTGTTATTTTTCCAAAAAATATAACTAAAGGGGTACTTTCATACCCCTTTAAATTTATCTTACTTATTTGCTTCGATGTAGTTTACAACATCTTGTACAGTTTTAATTTTTTCTGCATCTGTATCAGGGATTTCTACGTCGAACTCTTCTTCGAAAGCCATGATTAACTCAACTGTATCTAAAGAATCTGCTCCTAAATCTTCTACGAAGTTCGCCTCTAAAGTTACTTGATCAGCCTCTACACCTAATTGCTCTACAACTATTTCTACTATTTTATCTAACATATGTTTTCCTCCTAATTTTTTTATTATTTATATTAATATATTAGCAAATTTAATATATTTTTTCAAGTTTTATCATCTTTTAGATTACACTAAATCTGAAAGCTTTTCAATATTGATCACTTCGATCTCTTTATCTATTTTTTTAATTAAACCATTAAGTACTTTTCCTGGTCCAATCTCATATATTCTAGTTACTCCTGCAGCTTTTAACGCTGTAATTGTATCTACCCATTTAACTGGTCCAAAGCTTTGTCTATATAGCTCATCTTTTAAATCTTCTACTGATGTTATCTCTTTAGCAGTTGTATTAGCTATTAAAGATATCTCTGAATTTTTAAACTCAAATGTTTCTAAAGCTTCTTTTAAAATCTCTCCTGCTGGTTGCATTAAGCTTGAGTGGAACGGTCCTGAAACAGCTAATTCCATAGCTCTTCTTGCTCCTGCTTCCTTTAATACTATACAAGCGTTAGCTATCGCTTCCTTCTCTCCAGCTATTACAGTTTGTTTAGGCTCATTAAAGTTTACTGCTTCAACAACTCCATCTACACCTTTTAATGTCTCAACTATTACATTTGAATCAAGACCTAATATCGCTGCCATAGTTCCAGCTACCTCAGCTGATACTTTACTCATAGCTGCTCCTCTTAAAGAGGTTAATTTCACTGCATCCTCCATAGATAAAAATCCAGCTGATCCTACAGCTGCATACTCTCCTACAGAGTGTCCTGCTACAAAGTTTGGTACAACTCCTTTTTCTCTTAATAACTTCTCTAAAACTAAGCTCATTGCAACGATAGCTGGTTGAGTATTTTTAGTATCTTTTAACTCCTCTTCACTACCTTCAAACATAACTTTTTTTAAATCGAAATCTAAGCTCGAAAATATTTTATCAAACTCATTTTTAGCTAAATCGTTATTCTCATAAAGTTCTTTTCCCATTCCAACATATTGTGTTCCTTGTCCTGGAAAAACAAAAGCTATTTTACTCATATTAACTCCTTTTTTTATAAATAACACATGTTTTTTTAATATACCATATTCTTTTTCTTATGTCAATTTTAAATTTAGTAAGACCATTTTAATATCATTGAAGCATATGTTAATCCTGCTCCAAACCCTGTTAAAGCTATCGTATCACCTTTTTTCACAAGTCCTTTTTCTAAAGCCTCTCCTAAAGCTAATCCAATTGATGCAGATGATGTATTTCCATATTTATTTAAGTTTAAATAGAACTTATCCATCGGAATCTCTAATCTCTTTGATGCCGCTTCTATTATTCTACTGTTAGCTTGGTGTGGGAATACCATATCTACGTCTTTTGGAGTTAACCCTGCCATCTCTAAAGCTTCTAAAGTTGCTTTTGGTAACGCTTTAACTGCAAATTTAAATACATCTTGCCCTTTCATTTGTAGGAAGTTTGATCTCTCTTCTAAAACTTCTTGGCTTAAAGGTTTTCTAGTTCCTCCAGCTGGAGTTCTTAAAGCACCTTTCACATCCGCTTCCGCTCCTAAGAATTGTGATATCATTCCATATCCATCCTCTACTTCTGCTACAACTGCCGCTGCTGCTCCATCACCAAATAGTACACAAGTATTTCTATCTTGCATATCTACACACTTAGAAAGAACTTCTGCTCCTATAACTAAAACTTTTTTATTCATTCCAGATGATATTAAAGCTTTAGCCATAGTTAAAGCATACACAAATCCGCTACAAGCTGCATTTATATCAACTGCTGCTGCATTTACAGCTCCTATTAACTCTTGAACAACACAAGCCGTACTTTGAATTGGATAATCAGGTGTTGTTGTTGCTAAAATTATCATATCTATATCTTCTACAGAAACTCCAGCTTTTACTAAAGCTACTTTTGCCGCTTCTGCTCCTAAATCTGAAGTTGCTTGAGTCTCACTAGCAAACCTTCTTTCCTCTATTCCAGTTCTAGTTCTAATCCACTCATCTGTCGTATCTATAATTTTTTCAAAATCAAAATTTGTCATCACATTTTCCGGAACATAAGTTCCTAATCCTATTATACCTACATTTTTAAGCTTCATTGTTTCCTCCTTCACTTACTTTCATAACCTCTGTCAATCTATCTATAAATTTGTCTTCCGCAAACTTATTGGCAACTTTTAAAGCATTTTTTATACCTTTTGCTGATGAATTTCCATGAGCTTTTATAGATATCCCATTGATACCTAAAAACAGTGCTCCTCCATACTCTGAAGAATCCAATTTACTTTTTAGTTTTTTTAGGATAGGCATCAATAACAGTGCTCCTATTTTTCCTAGAATACTTTTTCCTATCTCCTCTTTTAAAATAGAGAATATAAATTTAGCTGTTCCCTCAGCAGTTTTCAATACCATATTTCCAGTAAACCCATCTGCAACAACAACATCTACTTCTCCATCCATCATCTCTCTACTCTCTATATTCCCAGCGAAATTAACTGCAGTATTACTCTTCAATAGATTAAAAGCCTCTCTTGTAATTTCGTTACCTTTACCCTCTTCTGTTCCTATATTAAGTAATCCAACTTTAGGATTTTTTATTCCAAACATCTCTTCGTAATAAAGAGAACCCATCGTTGCAAATTGATTTATAAACTCTGGTCTACAGTCAGCATTAGCTCCTACATCCATTAAAACTATATCTCTTTTTTTACTCGGAAATATCGTTGTAATAGCTGGCCTTAAAACGCCTTTTATTCTTCTCAATTTAAGTTGACTAGCACTGATAAGTGCTCCTGTATTTCCTGCAGAAACTGAAGCTTGCGCATCCCCTGATTTAACTAACTCTAACATTCTATTCATAGAAGCATCTTTTTTAGTTCTAACTGCTGTCATAGGATCATCTGTCATCTCAATAACTTCTCTCGCATCAACAATTTCTATTCTATTTTTATCATATGTATATTTTTTTAATTCTTCTTCAATCTTTTCTTTTTTTCCAACTAAAATTACAGTCAAATTTTGTAATTCATCCAAAGCTTGAACTGCTCCCTTAACTGTTTCAAGAGGTGCAAAATCTCCACCCATGGCATCTAAAGCGATTTTCATAATTTCTCCTCAATCTATATATAATTATTAACTATTATAGCATATTTTAGGAAATAAAAAAAAGCAAGATTTAACTATCCCGCTTTTTTTTATAAGATATTACTCTACTTCTGTAGCTAATACTTGCTTTCCGTTGTAATCTCCACATGCAAGACAAATTCTGTGTGGTCTTCTTGGTGATCCACATTTGTCACAAGTTGCTAAAGTAGAACCTGTTAATGCGTGGTGAGATCTTCTCATGTTTTTCTTAGCTTTTGAAGTTTTCTTCTTAGGTACTGCCATCTTAGTTTCCCTCCTAATACAATCATATTTAAAAATTTAAAATTTTATGTCTAATAATTGCTGCCACCTTGGGTCAACATCCTCTTTTGAGTATTTTTCTACTTCAGAAGTATCCGAACACTCTGGAAGACATGCCTCATATTGTGACAAATCAAGTATTATATATTCTCTTACCAGATCAGAGATGCTTATCTCGCTATTCGTTGCTTCTTCAAAGTGTTTATCACCAAACTCTTCCTCTGGCTTCAGGCTTGAAGCATATTTAGAATATTCTTTTGGATCTAGATATTCCGCTCTAAAATCTCCTTGGATTAAAGGCTCTATCTCCGTAAGACATCTAACACATTCTAACCTTAGTACTGTTCTATAAGATCCTTCAACTACATAACCATTATCTTCCTTAAAAGCTCTTCCTCTAATAGTTACACCTTCTGGAGTATCTATAGAATCCATAGTTTTTTCAACATAATCAAAGGTAACCTCTGATTCATTAATAATTTCACTAAGCTTGATTATCAATGTTATCCTCCTTATAATTACAATACCTTAATATTTTACTAGTTTTTTTAAAGGTTGTCAAGTAATTTTTCTTAACAACCCTTTATAATTTTATACGTTAAATAAAAACTCCATTAAGTCTCCATCTTTAACGATGTACTCTTTCCCTTCTAGTCTAAGAACTCCTGCTTCTTGAGCCCCTTTCCATCCAGAATACTTTATGAAATCTTCATATCCTACAACTTTTGCTCTAATGAATCCTCTTTCGAAATCTGTATGAATTTCTCCAGCAGCTTTTGGTGCTGTGTCTCCAATTTTTATAGTCCATGCTCTTACTTCTTTAACTCCTGCTGTGAAATAAGTTTGTAGACCTAATAATTTAAATCCAGCTCTTATAAGTCTGTTTAATCCAGGTTCTTCTACTCCTAAAGCTTCTAAGAACTCCTTCTTATCTTCATCTTCCATCTCTTGTAATTCAGATTCAACTTTTGCAGAAACAACAACAACTTCCGCTCCTAAGTTAGCCGCATACTCTTTTACTCTTTCAACATATTCGTTTCCTGTTGCTAACTCATCTTCTGAAACGTTAGCAGCAAACATCATTGGTTTTTGAGTTAAAAGTTGGTAAGTTCTTACTAACTCTTGCTCTTCTGGTGTTAAAACTAAAGTTCTTAACATTTTATATTCATCTAAGTGTACTTTACACTTTTCTAAAACTGGCATTAAGGCCATAGCTTCTTTATTTTTAGCTTTGAATAGCTTTGATTGTTTCTCTATAGCTTTTTCGATAGTTTCCATATCTGCTAAGATTAACTCTCCATTTATTATTTCGATATCTCTTATCGGATCTACACTTCCACTTACATGAATGATATTCTCATCTTCAAAACATCTAACAACTTGACATATTGCAGCTGTAGTTCTGATATTTGATAGGAATTTATTTCCTAAACCTTCACCTTTTGCAGCTCCTTCAACTAAACCTGCGATATCTACGAATTCAACTGTGGCATTTTGAACTCTTTGAGGATTGATTATTTTTGATAACTCATCTAATCTTGAATCTGGAACTGTTACCATTCCAACATTTGGTTCTATTGTACAAAACGGGTAGTTTGCCGCTTCTGCTGCTCCAGCTTTTGTTATTGCATTAAAAAGAGTTGACTTTCCAACATTTGGAAGTCCTACTATTCCTATACCTATCATCTTAGAGATTCCTCCTGAAATTTTATTTTACTTTAGATTTTACCATATCTCTAATCTTTTGTAAATAAAAAACCCTCACTTTAGAAGGTGAGAGTTTCTATTTTTATATCTCTTCAGCTACACAATTAGTTTGTGAAGTTTTTTTTAATCTTACTTTAGGTTCACTTGGTAATCCAAATCTAGGTATTAGTCTATCTAACCCTGTCAATGTTGCAATAAGTATAGTCGAAACTGCTATCAGAGCTAAGAAGTTATATTTTATAATATCCATAGCTGTAAAGTTATATAGAGGATAAACTGCTTGAGCAATTCCTAAATAGAAACCTATATAAACATGCCAAGGAATTAGTTGAGAACCAAATACTCCTAGAGCGTCACTAAAAGTTGCATTTCTAAGTCTTAAAGTCTCTAAATCCTCTTCTGACCCTTCTACGTTATTTTCAACAATCTCTCTAATGATTGGTCCCATAGTAACTATTTGTGCCATCTCATCAGCTAACCCTGCGTTTCCTAAAATCGACAGCAATCCATTACAGAACATAAGTTGTCTTACATTTCTCGAAACTTTTACTACTATATTAGATAGAGGTCTAAATGCATCCATCAATTTCATTATTCCACCGAAAGCTGCAACCCACATCATCATTACAATTACCCAAGAACCTGCTCCTTCAAATCCAGAGTAAAGTAAATCTAAAAATGCTCCAGTATTTTCAACTGTTCCAGCTATCAATCCTAATCCATAAGCTGAGAATATCCCTATAAATAAACAAAGTAGTGTCGTTAGCCCTTTGAAAGCTGCAATTAAAACTAGAACTAAAGGTATTATCATATAAGTTGGTACACCATCTTTAACTTGGTTTAAAAGTGTCACTGCTGACTCTCTTTTTTCAGCTAGAACTGTCCAAACCTCTTCTGGTATTTGTCCTATCGCTGTAGCTGCATCTCCAGTTGTTGTTGGTAATCCCATTGAAACCCCAGCTATATAAAATGCTGCTATTCCTAAAATTAAAACTAATCCTGACCAGTAACCTTGATGTCTGATTCTTTTTATAACTTCAACTTTCTGAATTCCCGAACTTACAATAGTTGTATCTGAGATAAGTCCTATATTGTCTCCAAAACACGCTCCACCAGCAATCGCTCCAACTGTTAAAGCCACATTTCCACCTACGATATGATTAAGCCATAAGAATATCGGTGCACAAGCTGCAAATGTTCCCCAGCTCGTTCCTGTTGCTATTGACAATACAGATGTTACAGCTATTCCTACAACTGCAACTGTTCTTCCTGTAAGACCCACATTAAGTGCTAAATCTATAATTGAAGCCCCAACTCCTGTTGACATAAATACCTCTGCCATTGCATATGCCACCATTAATATAAAGAATGCTACTTGCATCTCTTTCGCATTATTTATTACAGCCTCTATTATATCATTTACTTTTTTCTTCTCTACAAATCCTGCTACAAGTGCTGCATAAACTGTTGCTATTGGAGCTGCTATAAGGGCATCATAACCCATAAACATCAGTGCTGCCAGTACTCCAACTGGACTTAATTTTAATAGTTCAATTATTGTGTTCATCCTAAAACCTCCAAGTTATTTTTTTTAGTTCCTCTGAAATTTTAGGTAAAAAAAACTACCGTATAAAAAATACGGTAGCTAATCTGCAAAATATATCACAAATTTTTGGATAGCACAACACTAGTTCTCTAGTGACAGTAATATAGATATTCTCTATATTCCCAACAAAGATTTTTGACACAATCTCCATTTCGGCAAACTTCCCTTTCTTTTAATTTCAACGCCTTGTCTGGCTCTTTTAAAATACTCTTGTTGTTTGCAACCTCTACCTAAAATATTAAATTTTTCGAAACTTTTAAATTATAGTATCACTATTTGCTCTCTCTGTCAATTACTTTTTTATTAAAGAAACCCCGTTCATTTCAGCAGGCTTTTCAACATTTAGAATTTCTAACATAGTTGGAGCTATATCAGCTAGCTTACCATTGATTAACTCACCTTTGAAATTGTTAGAAACATAGATAAATGGTACATCATATGTTGTGTGAGCTGTGAAAGCTTCATGAGTTGTTGGATCTTCCATCTTCTCAGCGTTTCCATGGTCTGCTGTAATTAATACAGTTCCATCTAATTCAAGAACTTTGTTTACAATAGCTCCTACTCCCTTATCTACAGCTTGAACTGCCTTTACAGCTGCATCAAATACACCTGTGTGTCCAACCATATCTGGGTTAGCAAAGTTCATTATGATAACATCAAACTTATCAGAGTTTAAAGCCTCTAAAACTTTAGATGTTAATTCTGGAGCTGACATCTCTGGTTGTAAATCATATGTTGCAACTTTTGGAGATGCTACAAGTACTCTTTCCTCACCAGTAAACTCAGCTTCTTTTCCTCCGTTGAAGAAGAATGTAACATGAGCATATTTTTCTGTTTCAGCTGTTCTTAATTGAGTTAATCCATTAGCAGAAACAACCTCTCCTAATGTATTAACGATATCCTTATCTACATAGATAACTTCAGCATCTATACTGCTTGAGTATTGTCTCATGCAATAGAATTTAGGCTCTAAAGCTTCTCTTTGGAATCCTACGAACTCTTTATCAACAAAAGCTCTAGTTATTTGTCTTGCTCTATCTGGTCTATAGTTGAAGTTTACGATAACGTCACCTTTATTTACTATTCCAGCTTCATCTAATAAAACTGGAGCAATAAACTCATCAGTAATATTTGCAGCGTAAGATTCTTCAATAACTTCTGTAGCTGTTTTGTTTGTTACTGGTAATTTTCCTACGATTGCATCATAAGCTTTTTCTGTTCTATCCCAGTTTGTATCTCTATCCATTGATAGATATCTTCCAGAAATCGAAGCGATTGTACCTACTCCAACTTCTTTGATTTTAGCTTCTAAAGATTTCATGAACTCTAATCCAGATGTTGGAGCTGTATCTCTTCCATCCATGAATGCATGAATATAAACTTTAGTTAATCCAGTTTTCTTAGCCATTTCTAATAAACCGAATAAGTGATTGATATGAGAATGAACTCCTCCATCAGATAAAAGCCCCATAAAGTGAATGCTCTTATCGTTTTCTTTAGCATAGTTGAACGCCTCTACAACTTTAGCTTTATCGTAAAACTCACCATCTCTGATCTCTTTTGAAATCTCTACAAGTGGTTGATAAACTACTCTTCCAGCACCTAAATTTAAATGCCCTACTTCTGAGTTACCCATTTGTCCTTCTGGTAATCCTACAGCTTCTCCTGAAGCTTTTATTAATGTATGTGGGTAAGTATTAAATAATCTTTCAAAATTCTCTGGTTTTGCTGCTGCTATAGCATTTTTCTCTTCAGAGTGTGGATTGTATCCCCATCCATCAAGAACCATTAACATTAAAGGTTTTTTAGCCATTTTTAAGCCTCCTATTTTTTAATTATCTTGCTCCTGCTTTTATAACTTGGATAAATGTTGGTGCATCTAAAGAAGCTCCTCCAACTAATCCTCCATCTATATTTTCCATAGCTAATAACTCAGCTGCGTTTTTAGCGTTCATTGATCCTCCATATTGGATTGTAATTTCCGCTGCTGCTTCAGCACCAAACATAGCTACTAAAACATCTCTGATCTCTTTGTGAGTCTCTTCAGCCATCTCTGGAGTAGCTGTTTTTCCTGTTCCGATAGCCCATACTGGCTCGTAAGCAACTACAACTTTAACTGCTTCTTCAGCTGTTAATCCTGCCATTCCTTCTCTAACTTGCTTTTCGTTTACTTCAGCTGTTTTTCCTGATTCTCTCTCTTCTAATTTTTCTCCGATACAAAGAATTGGTATTAAATCATGAGCTAAAGCTGCTTTTACTTTTTCATTGATGAAAGCATTTGACTCTGCGAAGTACTCTCTTCTTTCTGAATGTCCTAAGATTACATACTTAACTCCAATCTCTTTTAACATAACTGGAGAGATTTCCCCTGTGTACGCTCCTGAATCTTTTGTATGCATGTTTTGTGCAGCTATTGCTACGTTTGATCCTTCAACTGTTTTTACAGCTGATTCTAAAGCTGTGAATGGAGCTCCTATTACGATTTCTACTCCCTCTACACCGTTTGCTAACTCTTTTAATTCAGTTAAAGTAGCTTTTGTTTCCGCTACAGTTTTATTCATTTTCCAGTTTCCTGCAATTATAGTTTTTCTCATAATTTTCTCCCTCCAAATTTTTATTAATTTTAAGTTTATAATAACATAATTTCTATTTTTTTAACACGCACCATATCGTCTATATTTTCATCCTAATTTGAGTATTTTTTTCTCTAATTTAGCATTTTCTTTCTTTTTTCCTCTTTTAACACTTCTCTTAAATAATCCTTATGATTCAGTAACAAATCATCAACTAATGGTGATATCGCTCCATCTAATATCTCCATTACCCCTCCAAACTCCTCTTTTTTAAAGGCGTCAAACACTTCATCCGCATATTTTTTAAACTCGTCTGCATACTCATTATAATCTGTATACAGTAAATCAATTGCTGTTGCTTCTCTTAAAGAAAGTACAATCCCTAAAATCCATTCAACAAAACTTACCATCTCTATTATTTTACCTAAATCCTCTCCATCTTCAGCTAACTCTTCAAAATTATCAAAGAATTTATCACTATATGTTTCTAAAAGATAAAGTGATTCTATCAGTATCTCTCTATGTGAACGTGTTTTCAACTCTAAAACTTTAATTTTTTTATTTAAAGGTAATGATCTACCATCTACTTTTTCTCCATCTAATTTCAACTCCACAATTACTTCTCCATGTTTTATAACTTTAGCTTCTAACTTTTCTAAAACACTCAATAACTTTGTCGTCCTTATCCCTAAACTTACCTTTTCACCATTTATAAAAATATCCATTTCCACCCATCCTTAATTAATTATTTAAAACACTCTCTAGCAGCTGCTAAAGTAAAAAATACAACTTTTTTCACCTTATATTCCTCCTCTAGCTCTCTTTGGAGTTCTTTCAATGTTGCACCCGTAGTAACTATATCATCGACTATTAAAATTGTTTTATTTGAATAGTCTCCTACAAGTTGAAAAGCATTTTTCATATTTTTTTCTCTTTCAACACTACTTTTAATCTTATACATATATTTAGTATCTTTAATTCTTTTTATTTTTATAAAACGAATTCCTGATTTTTCTAAAAGTTCATCTACTTGATTGTATCCTCTTTCTAAAAATCTATTTCTACTTATCGGAATGGATATTATAGCATCCACTTTCTCTTTTTCAACAATCTTCTCTATCGATTTTTTTATAAAAACATGAAGTGTTTCTGCTATATTTTTTCTATTCTTAAATTTAAAATCAAAAATTATTTTTTTTACATCTGTATAATAGTATAGATAATATAATTTTCCTCGCTGCTTTAGCTCACTCATTTTTTCTAACTTTGTAAAACATTTAGAACAAAGATACCCTTCATTTGATAAATATCCTTCACATAAAGAACATCTATTATCGAAGAATAACTTTCTAAGGAGTAGCTTTAGCATACTTTTTTACCTTTTTATTTTTTGCAAACTCTTTATCAACTATTTTTGCCGAATAAAACTCTGTATATCCGCACTCTACACAAGTTTTTATATAGTATGTTCCGATTTCTATTTTCAATCCCGGATTTTTTTCTGGTATCACAGCTGTTTTGACAATATATCTGTCACTTCCACACTTTAAACATCTATATTCCAAGTTCATCACCCCAAAAAATATTCTTGAGCCACTCTACTTCATCTTTTAAAAAAATTATAGCATCAAATCGTATTTTTTCGCTATCTAATCTATTCTTTTTTATAAATTCTTTTGCTGTAATATAAATCTTTTTAATCTTTCTTTTATCTATAGCTTCTTGAGGAAACCCAAACAAATCATTTTTTCTATATTTTACCTCAAAAAAAACAAGAGTAGTTCCATCATACCCAATAATATCTACCTCACCAAAAGATCCTTCATAATTCATCATTACAATATTAACTCCTAGACTCTCTAAATACTCTTTGGCCTTACTTTCATATAACTTACCCTTGTTTCGTTTATCCATAACCTACTCTCCTAAAATTTTCTTTAAGAAACTTTTTCTATGAACTCCTTCTATTGGACCATTTTCTAATATAGCATTTCTATGAACAACTGTTCCATAACCCTTATGTTTTTCAAACTTATACTCTGGATACTTCTCCGAAATTTGAATCAACATTCTATCTCTTGTAACTTTAGCTATTATTGATGCTGCAGCTATCGATAAACTTTTTGAGTCTCCTTTTATAACTGGAATTTGTTCTCCATTATACTCTCTTATTTTATGGTTCCCATCCACTAAAACTTTTTGAAATTTTACATCCGAATTTAAATTTGATATAGCTCTTCTCATAGCTAAAAATGTCGCATTTAAAATATTTAAACTATCTATCTCATCTACATCTGCTATACCTACTCCAACTTCAAAATTCTCTAAGATAACATCATATAGTGAATCTCTCATTTTTTCTGTCAGCTTTTTAGAATCATTTATTTTATCTAATCTTTCATCATATTTTTTTATTTTTGCAACTGCTGCAACTACAGGTCCTGCCAACGGTCCTCTTCCAGCTTCATCAACACCTACAACATCACCATTTTCAATATCAAAAAGGTACATTATATTTTTATTTTCCATATTTTTCTCCATTACCCATAGTTTCTACTTATTTTTTTTATTTTTTCCTTTATTATTTATTCATTCTCACAATCTTTGTTAAATCTAACTTTAACCTCTTAGCGACATTTTTAAAATCATCTTTTAGCTCACCTAAAACTGTAATATTTTCTCCAGTTATCGGATGAGTAAAGTTTAAATAGTAAGAATGTAGCATTTGACGTTTAGCAAAATCAGAAGAGCTTCCATATGTCTCATCCCCTAAAATAGGATGATTTAAACTCTTCATATGAACTCTAATTTGGTGAGTTCTTCCTGTTTCTATTCCAACATCCACCAAAGAGAACCCATCTACACTATCAATAACCTCATAATTAGTTATAGCTATTTTCCCATTTTCTAAAACGACAGCCATTTTTTTTCTATCTCTAGAATCTCTACCTATTAAAGTTTCGATTCTACCACTTTGATTTTTAAAATTACCTTTACATATACAAACGTATCTTTTCTCTATGGTTTTATCTTTAAACATATCTGTTAGCCTAACATGAGCCACATCATTTTTTGCTATAATTATTAATCCGCTTGTATCTTTATCTAACCTATGAACTATACCTGGTCTAATTACCCCATTTATAGTAGACAGATCTTTTATATGATAAAGTACTGCATTCACTAAAGTTCCTGTATAAAACCCTTGAGCAGGATGAACTATAACCCCAGGGTCTTTATTTATAATAACCATATCCTTATCTTGATAAACTATATCTATCGCTAAATCCTCTGGTAAAACCTCTAGTACTTCATCCTCTGGAATTCTTACGACTATGTTCTCTTTACCTTTTAGTTTATAGCCACTTTTAATTTTTTCTTTATTATCAACACTTACACTGTTATTATCTATCAATTTCTGAATATAACTTCTTGTTGACTCTTCAAAAAATTCACTCAAAAAAGAATCCAATCTCTTAGCTTTATCTTTCTCTTCAACTTTTATTTCTATAATTTCTTTATAATTTTCCATAACTCACTTCCTATTTAACTCTTATACTTTCTAGTCAAAATTATATCATAACTTATTTTCTATTACAAAATTATTAAAAGAAAAAAAAGAATTCTTAAACTTAGGTAGTATATATCAATCATAGCAATAAAAATTATTTACCTAAAAACAAATTAAGTACATTTAATTAAACGAGGAGGTTTATTTTATGAAAAAATTAGCACTTTTAGCATGTTCTTTATTCGCTTTAACAGCGGTTGTTCAAGCAAAAGAGGTTGTTAGACCAGTTACTAGTTCAAAAGAAGTAGTAAGAGAGCCAGTTACTAGCTCTAAAGAGGTTGTTAATGAACCTGTGATTCTTGAAGAGGTTGTTGTTCCTGTTGCTGCAGATCCTTGGGGATATATTAATTTAAGAGGTGGATGGGATTTCTGGAGTGAGTATGGAGATTTCTCTAAAAATGATACAAATCTTGACAGATATAATCTTTCTAATAAAACAGAGGATTTTGGTGGAGAAATTGCTCTAGAAGCTTACAAAGCTTGGGATAAATTTGATTTAGGACTTGGAGTTGCTTATCAACACCATATGGATAGAAAAGCATCTGAGGGATATTCTGGTGTAGAATACAAATCAGTTCCTTTATATCTTACTGGTAGATACAATATCAACTATTGGGATTGGGCTGTTACTCCTTATTTAAAAGCTAACATTGGATACTCATTTAACTTTGATTCTAAAAACTATGATACTCCAACTGGTAGCTATGGAACTAGCGTAGACGATGGTCTATACTGGGCAGCTGGTATCGGATGGGAATATCAAGCATTCAACGTAGATGTACTTTATGGAGCTAACTATGCTAAGAGTAAAGTTAATGGTGATGTTAACGAGAAATTCGATAATGATTATGAGAGAGTTACTCTATCTGTTGGATACAGATTTAATATCTGGTAAAAAGCAATTTAACATATAAAGCAGGGTTGATTAACTCTGCTTTTTTATTTTCTTCAAATTTAATTTTGCAAGATAAAGAGATAAAAAAAGAGGTGATCTCATAAAATCACCTCAATTAATTATTTAAATTTTATTTATATCCTACAACTTTAGTATCATCTATAATTCTGAAAGTAAATGTTTCAGTTACAAATAACTCTACCTCTTTATTTGTATGCCCTTGATATCCTAAAGAGAAATCTTCAGCTAAAACAAGCTCAATATTTTCATCATCATAAGGAAGTAGTAATGCTCCAGTTATATTATTTGAAACTATTACTGGCATTCCTAAGATTTTTTCCAATCTTTTTACTAAAGGATTATTCAGATTTACCATATTTAAATAGATATATTTCTCAAGTCCCACTACTAATGCATAAGGTCCTTTTGCAAATCCTGTATTTCTTAGCTTTGAAACTCCATACATCAGATTCTTAATTGTTTCTTCCTCTGTTTTTCCAAAATCAACTAACTTGCTTTCATCTTTTAATAATCCAACTATACAAGCCTCATCTAGTCCTAGGTAAACAGCTTCCTCTTCAAATTTAGCAGCCTTTTTCAAAGCTTCATCTAAATTTGTATAATCTATATCCTTAGCTCCTCTATCAAAATTATCTAACTCCCATCTATTCAATGTAAAAGTTATTCTATTTTCAACAAAAGGTTGAACTTTATAAACTCCATAAGCTAGATCATCTTTTTTATGAAGAGCTAATCTTCCTGTATTAAGTCCTCCATTTCCTACACCAACTGGTCCAGTCACTTTCACAAATCTTCTAGCTGAAAGCTGAGTAGTTAAAACCTCTCTTGCTCTATCTTCAATATCTTTCCATACATTTGCACTTATTGGCGCTAACTCTTTTTTTAAGAAATCCATTCTAGGTACCCCCTTTATTTTTTTAACGATCCTATATTTAATGATTTAGTATTAGTCGTTTCTTTTTTTGTATCCTCTTTTACCGCAGCTCCATCTCTTCCCATAAGCTGAGCTTCTATCCCTACTATTTTACCTTGTCTAAATATATAGTCTTCCAACTCTTTTCCAAATTCAAACTCATTTCTTCTCATCCATTCAATTATCATAACAGCATGTTCCATCTCTTCATTTCTATTATGAATCAAAATCTCTTTTAACTCTGGATCTTCGGCCATTTCAGCTCTTTGATTATAGTCATCTACTGCTTGTAACTCCTCTTTTAAACTTTGAATTGCAAAGTCTAAATCTGTTGCTTTTTTACTAACTCCACTCAGCATAAAACACCTCCACATTTTAAAACAATCTCTAAAATGTTTATTATGTTATTTCTCTACATTTCCTTTTTTAATAAAAAATAAATTTAAATAGGATACATCAAATAGTGATTCAAAGAAAGAAAATTTGAAATATAGATTACTTTCATTTTTTTTGATATTATAATATCGTACTATTGTTTTACTTTTTTAGTGAAATTTGGTGTTTTTATTAATTTTTTAGAAAATTGGGGGAGAAAGCTATGATCGAAAAAAAAGATATTGTTTTAGCTCAAAGTGGTGATGAGGAATCAATTGAAAAAATTCTAAAAGAGTACCATGGAACAATTTATAAAAATAATCTCTCTTTCTTTTTAAAAGGAGGAGATAGTGATGATCTTATGCAAGAAGGCTTTATTGGACTCATGAAAGCCATAAAATCCTACGATGAAACTAGAAATGCTTGCTTTAGTACTTTTGCTAATTTATGTATTAGAAGACAGATGATCACAGCTGTTAAAAATCATAACTCTGATAAATATAAAAACTTAAATCAAGCTATGCAAGGTGAGGGATACTCAACTCATGAGGAAAATGTTCATTATACATCTCCATCTTTAGGTTTTTATTCTCCTGAGGATATATTTTTAGGAAAAGAACTCGTTAATCTTCTAACATCTTTTTTAGATGACAATCTAAGTATTTTAGAAAAAAAAGTTTTTAAATATCTATGCAAAGAGTATAGCTATGTAGAGATCGCTAATTTTTTAGATGAATCTCCTAAGAAAATAGATAACACAATTCAAAGAATTAAAAAGAAAATTATTTCATATCTACAAAATTATTCAAAATAATTTATTCCTATACACCCTAAAAACAAAAGTGGAGAGCTATTTAAAATAGCTCTCCATTTCTTATTAATATTGCTTCATTAACTCTTTTACTTTTGAAACAACTTCATCTTTAGACACTTCTAAAGTTTCATTTGTTCTTCTGATTTTTAATTCAACGATACCTTCTGCTGCTTTTTTACCAGCAACAACTTTGAACGGATATCCAATTAAATCTCCATCTTTAAATTTAAATCCAATTCTTTCGTCTCTGTCATCTAAAGCTACATCTATATTAGCATCTCCAAATGCTTTATAAATCTCTTCAGCTAAAGCTACTTGGTCTTCTGCTTTCATATTTGCAGGGATTACTTCAACTACGAATGGAGCTATTGATGATGGCCATATAATTCCGTTTTCGTCATTATTTTGCTCAATTGATGACGCTAAAGTTCTTGAAACCCCGATACCATAACATCCCATCTCGATAACTTGGCTTCTTCCGTTTACATCTAAGAAAGTTGCATTTAAGGCTTTTGAGTACTTATCTCCTAATTTGAAGATATGTCCACTTTCAATTCCTCTTGCACTTGCAAGCTCTCCTTCACACTTAGGACACTTCTCTCCAACAGTTACTGTTCTTACATCAGCAACTACTGAAGCTGTATAATCTCTTCCATAGTTAGCATTTACATAGTGTGTATCCATTTTATTTCCACCAGCTGTATGATTAGAAATTCCAATTACACTCTTATCAGCTATTAACTTGATTTTCGTTTCATCTATTCCAACCGGACCAATGAATCCTTTGATTAATCCTAACTCTTCTATTTCTGCGTCGTTTAATAAAACTACATCGATTGTATCGATTATATTTTTTAATTTAACTTCGTTTACTTCGAAGTCTCCTCTGATAAGAACCATATATACTTCATCAGTTACAACATCTTTATACATCATAGCTTTCACTGTTTGAGCTGTTGGTATATTTAAAAATTCAGCGATTTCAGTTATTTTTGATACATTTGGTGTATCTATTAACTCTAACTCTTTTGCCTCTACTTTTTCTATATCAGTAATTATACTTGTCGCTGTTTCAACGTTTGCAGCATACTCACATGATGTACAGTAGATGATTTCGTCCTCTCCTGATTCTGCTAATACGTGGAACTCTTGTGATCCGCTTCCACCGATAGCTCCTGAGTCAGCCTCTACTGCTCTAAATTTCAGTCCACATCTTTCGAAAACTCTTGTGTAGGCAGCTTTCATATTTTCGAACTCTTCATCTAAAGACTCTTTTGTTGCATGGAATGAGTAAGCATCCTTCATCAGGAACTCTCTTCCTCTCATAAGTCCAAATCTAGGTCTTCTCTCATCTCTAAACTTAGTTTGAATTTGGTATAAATTTAAAGGTAACGCCTTGTATGAAGATATATCATTTCTGATAATATCAGTTATAACCTCTTCATGTGTTGGTCCTAATGCGAACTCTCTTGAGTGTCTGTCTTGAATTCTCATCATTTCAGCACCCATTACATCCCATCTTCCACTCTCTTTCCAAAGCTCAGCTGGTTGTAATACAGGCATGAATATCTCTTGAGCTCCAGCTCTATTCATCTCTTCTCTTACAATATTTTCAACTTTCTTTAAAGCTTTTAAACCTAAAGGAAGGTATGTGTAAACTCCACTTGCTAATCTTTTGATCATTCCTGATCTAAGTAATAGTTTATGACTGATTACCTCTGCCTCTTTAGGAGTTTCCTTTAGAGTCTTTACATAATATCTACTTAATCTCATATTTCCTCCACTCTTTTAATTAATTTTACCTCATATTTTATCACAACATCTTTTATGAGGTCAAACTTTTGTTAAACTTTTCATCAATATCATCCTCTAAAACTTTGTGTTTTATCTTTCCTTCATTTTTAATTAGATATTCAGTACAGATATCTTTAACTAGTTTTATTGTTTTTACATCATGAACTATATCAATAAATTTTAAATCACTTAAACCACTCTGTTTAACACCAAAAATCTCTCCAGCTTTTCTAAGACGTAAATCCTCTTCAGCTATTTTAAATCCATCCTCAGTGTTTTCTAGAACTTTTAATCTTGCACCTGAGTTATCATTTTCTGTAGTTGATAATAAGAAGCAGTAAGATTGGTGTTCTCCTCTTCCAACTCTACCCCTCAGTTGATGTAAAGTTGCCAAACCAAATCTTTCAGAGTTACTAATTACCATTATACTTGAGTTGGGTACATTTACTCCAACCTCTATTACTAAAGTTGAAACGAGAATATCTAGTTTGTGGTTTTTAAATTGATGCATCACTTCATCTTTCTCTTTATTTCTCATTCGACCATGCAAAACACCAACTCTATAACCCGGAAGATTTTTCAAAACCTCATTATATAACTCCTCTGTTGATTTTGCAGATAACTTATCACTTTCATCTATCAAAGAAGCTACAAAATAAGCCTGTCTTCCCTCTTTTAATTTTTTATCTATAAAGGTATACATTTTTTCTTCGTCTACATCTTCACTTATCCACTTTGTTTTTATAGGCTTTCTTCCTGGAGGAAGTTCATCAATTACAGCAACATCTAAGTCTCCATATATACTAAGAGCTAACGACCTCGGAATCGGAGTAGCACTCATTACTATCAGATTGGCTAAAACACCTTTATCTCTCAACCTTTTTCTTTGAAGTACTCCAAACCTATGCTGTTCATCAATTACAACCAATCCTAACTTATGAAACTGAACACTTTCCTCTATTATAGCGTGTGTTCCTATGACAATATCAACCTCTCCACTACTAATTCTTTTTAAAAGCTCATCTCTTTTCTTACCTTTCACACTTCCAGTCAACAGCTCTACTTTTACTCCTAAATTTTCTAAGGTTTCATAAATTGAAAGATAGTGCTGAGTTGCTAAAATTTCAGTCGGAGCCATTAAAACTCCTTGATATCCATTTTCTACCATATATAATAGTAGTAAAACAGCAACTATCGTTTTCCCACTTCCTACATCCCCTTGAATTAGGTAGTTTATAATTTTACCTGCATTTAAGTTTTTATAAACCTCTGTTATAACTCTCTTCTGAGCTGTAGTCAATTTAAAAGATAACTCTAAAAGGTATTTTGAAACCAGCTCTTTCTTACCTTCAATTTTATAGATACCACTATTATTCAAATCAACCTCAAAACGCTTCTGTAAAATCCCCATCTCTAAAACTAAAAGTTCCTCTACTGCAAAACGTCTCTTTGCTTCTTCTAAATTTCTAGAGCTACTTGGATAGTGTATTTCGTTCAAAGCTTTTTTTCTACTCATCAAACTATATTTTTTTAAAATCTCTTCGGGAATATTTTCCTCAAAAAAATCTCCATACTCTTTTAAAGCCTCTTTTAATATTCTTCTCAAACTATTTTGAGTAAACTCTTTTATGGCACTGTACACCGGAAGAATCTCTCCGTTATTCTCTTGCCCTTTATATAATCTAAACTCTGGATTCGTCATTTGAAATGTATATCCTCTTTTTACATTTCCTATGAAAATATATTCCTCTCGGATTTTCAAACTATTTCTTAGATATGGTCTTTGGAACCATACCACCTCAAGAAATCCGGTTCCATCATTTATAGTTGCTTTTATCATCTTCATTCCACTTCTAGTAGGAGGTGCAGATACATTCATTATACTTCCTTTTAATACAACATACTCATCACCTTTTAACTCACCTATTTTTTTTAAGTTAGTTCTATCATCATATGCTCTAGGAAAATAATAGATAAGGTCATATAGACTTTCTATATTCAGTTTCTTTAATTTTGAATATGTAGCTTTTGCAACTCCTTTTAAATTAAAAAGCTCTATCTCCTTATAAATGTCTTTATAAATCATAATCACCACCTTTTTTTTATTATAGCATAAGGAAATCTGATTTTATAGCAATATATCTTCTAAATAAATCCACTAAAACTAAAAAAAATGGGAGTCTTTACAGACTCCACACTAATTTTATTAATTATATCTTATTGATGCTACTATCTCTCCTTCATATACTCCAGCTGCTTGATCTCTTGGCACTGTAATATGAACTTTCATAGGCAAAGTATTCAGTCCATTTGAATCCAATCTTCTTTGTAAATCTCCATATTCAAGACTATAATTTACTGTTATACTTTTATCATTTTTATGTGTTAAAATATTGTTTCTTTCAATTGTTACAAGAACTCCTGCTCCACTTTCACCTTCGATTTCAAATGAGCTTTCACCTGTTTTATATTCGCCTCTTGTTAGCGCTCCTAATTCTATATCTCCATTTGATTTAATATTTAATGGCCGAATTATCTCTGCATTTATTCTCATTGTAGCACTATGGTCACCTGCTAATACTGCTACTGAGCTCAGGATTCCTAGTATTAATGCTATTTTTTTCATCTTTTCCCTCCAATACTTAAAAGTTATATTTTAATATTGAATTCTTGCAGTTATTGTTCCTTCATAATCTCCAGCAACTGTAGTTAAAGTAGGATTTAAAGTTCCTGTAAGTACGTGAGTTAAATTTCCACTTTCAGGAATAACTGTTGGTATATTGTCTAAACCAGCAAGATTTATAGCTAATGAATTATCTCCGCTTGTTAATTCAGTAATCTCAGTTATAGTAAATTCAAAAGTTTCCCCTGGTTGTCCTGTTATAACATAAGTTCCTGTAGCTGTAGCTGTAGTTCCTTGGATTATATCTCCAAAAGCCATTGGTGTTGCATTAATAGTTAAAGGCGCTATAACTCTAGCAGTTACTTCCATTTCTGCAGATTTTTCCGTGTTCCCTTGAGGAGCAGCAAAAGCTGTCATTGATAAAGTTAAAGATAATAAAGTTAATAATTTTTTCATAGTGTTCCCTCCTGTTTTTTATATAACGTTGTTTTGAAAATGCAAAAAAAAAACCAGTTGCAATTATCTTAAAAGATAAATCTGCAACTGGCTGTCATTTTAAAGACCCTATAGCTTTGCGTCATAAAGTTTCCTTTATTTTGCCTTATTTATTTTATACAATAATAATATATTAAAAAATAAAAAAAGTCAAATAATTCCTTCAAAAAAAATGAAAAAATTTATAGTATCATTCTGTTTTTTTATTTCTATAATTGCTCTAATAACTCATCAGATATATCAAAGTTTGAGTAAACATCATTTACATCATCTAAATCATCTAAAGCCTCATATAAAGCCATAACTTTTTTAGCTGTATCTAAATCAGTGATTTGAACTTTGTTGTCAGGAATCATTGAAACCTCAGCTTCTGTTACATTATATCCAGCTTTCTTTAACTCTTCTGCTACAGTATTACAATCTGCAGGCTCTGTTAAAACAGTGAACTCTCCATCCTCTTCTTTAACGTCCTCAGCACCAGCTTCTAAAGCAGCCATCATTAGCTCATCAGCATCTAATCCCTCTCCAGCAATGATTATTTCACCTTTCTTAGCGAACATCCAAGCAACAGCACCATCTGTTCCAAGGTTTCCATTTCTTCTAGAGAAAGCAGCTCTCACTTCTGAAGCTGATCTATTTTTATTATCTGTTACAACCTCTACTATGAAAGCTGTTCCTTCAGGACCATACCCTTCATATCTAATCTCCATGTAATCTACACCTTCAAGCTCTCCAGTTCCCTTTTTGATAGCTCTCTCTAGGTTATCTTTTGGCATATTAGCAGCCTTTGCTTTATCTATTGCAAGTCTCAATCTAGGATTGAAGTTAGGGTCTCCTCCAGCTTCCTTAGCTGCGATTGTTAACTCTTTTCCTAGCTTTGTGAATATTTTTCCTCTTTTAATATCTTGAGCACCTTTTCTATGCTTAATGTTAGACCATTTACTATGTCCTGCCACAAAAATTCCTCCTTATTTTTTAAAAAATATCTATTTAAATTTTATCATAAGCCCTAGTTTTTTTCAATATATTTGGGCACTAACAACATTTTTCTATTAACCTCTTCTAAAACTCTATCTGGTGTTATCAAACTATATTTCTCCTCATAAGACAACCTTTCATAATCATCCCCTGTCAAAATCTCTTTTGGTTCTAACCCTTCATGTCTTGGATTATCTCTTGATAACCACTCCATTTTATTAGAATTTGGACTAAATATTGCAAAACTAGGTATATCTATAGCTTGAGCTAGGTGTCTTGGTCCACCTTCATTTCCAACAAATAAATCACAGTTTGAAAACAGTGCTCCAAGCTCTCTTATACTTTTTGTTTTTATATCTGATATCACTCTTTTATCCCATCCTAAATCCTCATGAAACTTTTTAGCAAACTCCATCTCATCTGGAGAGTAATAAAGAACTATCTGACAATCAAAAGTATTTAATATTTTTGTAGCAACCTCTTTCATCAAATGAATCGGATAAACTTTAGCTTCTCTTCTTGAGTTTATAGCTAAAGGAATTATAATCTTGCTGAAGTCAACACCAGCTGCAACCATTCTTTCTTTCAACTCTTCAACTTCCTCTTTTAAAAATGTAAGTGAATAGTTTTTATCTAATTTCAAATCAATGTTATCATTTTTTAAAGGCTCTAACATTTTCAAAAACTTTTCAGCTTTATCAAAAGCGTTACTCGGTTCTGGAATTTTATGTGTATATGAGTATCCTCTTTTAGGTTTCATTCTTCCTATTCTATATTTGGCATTTTTAGAAAACAGTGTGAATAACTCACTTTTAGGTGTCGACATTATATCTATAACGATATCGTAATCCTCTCTAGTCACACTCCACACTTTTTTTAAATATTTAAACGGATTCTTCTGCTCAGCTTTAGATATTGATATAACTTTATTCAAATAAATCTGATGTTCAAATAGAGGCGCCACATAATCATATAAAACATAATCTATCTTAGCGTCTGGGTAAGTCTCTTTCAAACTTTTACATATTACAGAAGATAAAATTGCATCCCCTATCTGCTTGAATCTAACAACTAATATTTTCATATTAAATCTCCTCAATACTATTTTTTACAGTTTTTAAATCCCCCCAGAAATCTACTGCTACCTTTGCTCTTTTACCTCCATCATCTCTAGATTTTTTAGCAAAATTAGCATCATAAGTCGCTAAAATCTTTATATCCCCTCTCCAATTTAAAACAGTTCCCTTCTCTTGTAAAAACTTAAACTCTCTATCTAAAAGAAGTTCAGCTACATCTTGACCTAAAGCCACAATCATTTTAGGATTCATCAATGATATTTGCATCATCAGATACTCTTTTAAATCTCTTTTATCTCTTTCCTCTAACTCACGATAATTTTTTTCTGATTTAGTCAATGTCGTAATATAGTATTCATCAGGTGAAAGACCAACTATATCACATAACTTTATCAAAAACTCTCCACTTGAACCTGATTTTACTTTTAAATTTTCATCTATATATAAGTTATTATCATCTCCAATAAACATTATATCTCCAGCAAAATTCCCTGTTCCTAAAACTATCTTCTCTTTTGTATTCTTTAAAGCATCCGTTCCTCCAACTTCAAACTTTAACTCCTCTAATAATCTCTCTATCTCATCCATAAAGTCCTCCTAAAACTCAATTATCTTTGTACATATATCCTGTGTTGCAATCTCTACAGAAACATCTATTTTATTTCTAACAAGCTCATCTTTAACTGCATCAAATGCTATTTTAGGATCGTTACTATCCTTACTCATATGAGCCAAATATATCTTCTTTGTTTTTTCACTATGTATCTCACATAAAAATCTTGCACAATCATTATTTGAAAGATGACCATTTCTACTTTTTACACGAGCTTTTAATTCCCACGGATATGAACACTCCATCAGCTTGTGATAATCATAATTACACTCAATGACAATCACATTTACATCTCTAAAAGCCTCTCTAACGGTATTGTCTATATAACCTAAATCCGTAGCTATAGCAACCTTACTTCCTGAACTCTCTTCAATTCGGAAGCCGATAGTCCTTTCAGCATCGTGCATCACATCAAATGGATAAACCATACTATCTCCAACCCAAAAAGCTTCCTCTATAAATCTAAGATTTTCTGATTTTATTTTCCCTAGCTTTAATGTCCCAGCCTCGTAGCTCTCTTTTGTAATATAGATTGGAATATCATATTTTCTAGAGATTATACCTGCTCCAAGTATATGATCTCCATGTTCGTGAGTTATCAAAATCCCATCTATATCACAAATATCTACACTTATTTTACTCAATTGTTCCTCTATTTTTTTCCCACTGAACCCAGCATCTATAAGCAATTTTATGTTATCAGTTTCTAAAAAAATAGAGTTTCCTTTACTCCCACTTCCTAGTACTGCTAATCTCATATCTTTCCCTTTCTTTTATCTCTATTTAAGTCTATATTATAGCATAAAAAAACCTCCTAGCCTACTAGCTAAGAGGTTACATATTTTACATCTCTTCAAAGTGATCTTTACCTACATAGCACAGCGGACATACCCAATCCTCTGGCACTTCTTCCCACTTTGTTCCTGGAGCAACTCCGTTTTCTACATCTCCAACCGTCTCATCATAAACATAATCACATATTACACATCTCATATGCTTTCCCATCTCTATTTCCCCCTATATTTTAGTTATGCCATAACCCATGAATATTACAGTACTCTCTTGCACAAACACTAGTTCCTTTTGGAACTTTGAAGTAAGCTTCTGGAGCTTCTCCTGGCTTTAAATATTTTCTATATAAGAAATCATCTACACATATCTCTATTATTTGAATATAATGAGCATCTGTCATTGGATGAGCTACCTCTTTTCCAACTTTAACTAAATAACCATCTTCCTTCTCTTCAACATAAGGAACATGCTTTTCTGTTGATGCATCCTCTGTTTTTTCTGGAACTAACTCTAACCCTTCTACATTAACCTCTGCATCAGCTATTAAAACCTCTAATAAAACTGGACTCTCTTTTACTTTAAAAATTTCAAAAACTTTCATTCTAGCCTCCTTCAATTAATAAAATATTTTATTTTTTACCAACTATTTATTCTGACAATGTGGACAAATTCCTTTAAAATAAACATGATATTCATCAACTTTAAACCCATTCATACTATCTACTACCAATTGATCTAAGGCCACTGGAATATCATAAACCTTCTTGCACTCTACACATTTAAAATGACCATGCACATGAACATCTACATCATATCTTGTTTCATTTTCCTCTATTGTTATTACTTTCGTTATTCCTTTTTCTATAAAAAGATTTAATGTATTATATACTGTTGTTTTAGAAAGAGTAGGAATCTCAGGGCATAAAGCCTTATAAATCTCGTCTACCGTTGGATGAGTTTTATTTTCTAACAAATATTCAAATATTTTCATTCTCTGATATGAAGGCTTTATGTCATGTATTTTTAAATGCTCTCCTATATTTTCAACATACATAATAATCTCCTTTTTGAAACTGTTACAATTTTGTAACTATTCTTTTTAATTTAATATACACTTTTTTAGTATTTTTGTCAAGATGTCTTTAGAATATTTTGACCATCAAATATCTATCGATACCTTTACCATATTCATCTTTTTGTAACTCCTCTATTTTATAACCAGCTTTTTCATACATCGATATTGCAGGTAAATTTTTAGGGTCTACTGTTAAATAAATTTTTTCAATATCATTATCTCTTAGAGCCTCATGTGATAACTCTAATAATCTCTTTCCATAACCCTTTCCTCTTTCCAATTCTGGGGTTGAAAAACCATACAAGAAAACTGCATTTTTCCCTAATACAGCTTGATATTGAGCTACTGATAAGAGTTTACCTTTATTATCTAATAAAACATAAAGTTTTCCATAACGAATGAAACTCATTATCATCCACATATCAGCACCACCCATTACTCCAAAGCTATCTATCTCATTTTGATATATTTTTTCTATCAACTCTCGATCTTCTGGATTAACCTCTACTATCTTCACAAATTCCTCCTAATATCCTATATCACATAGATGAAGCCCATTTGGTTCTGCTACATCTTTTATATATTTTCCATTTGGATTATTTAACATCTCTACCATATAATTTTCAGGCCTTCTTCTAAAGTAAATAGATAAAATTGTTCCTACTATTATTCTTATTTGAGATTTCAAAAATGCATTTGCTCTCACATACAATTTAACAGTTTTTTCATCAACTCTTTCAAATCTAGCTTCAAACATCTCTCTTTCAGAAGTTCTACTAGAACAATCCGCAAGTTTAAAATTACAAAAATCATGAACTCCTACCAGCGGAGCTACAATAGAGTTTAATCGATCTAAATCTAATTTTTCATCAACAAAAGTTACATATCTAGATTGAAAAGGATTTCTTTCCTCTCCTAAATAATATTCATAAGCTCTATATTTAGCTGAAAATCTCGAATTAAAATCTATGTCACTATCCTCTACATCTAAAATTACTATATCTTTAGGTAGACTATTATTTAATACATACTTTATTTTCTGAGGAGGAATTGTTGAATTTATAAAGAAGTTAGATACTTGTTTCTTCGCATGTACACCTCTATCGGTTCTTCCGGCTGAAACTAAATCAATGTCTTTTTTAAAAAGTATTTTTAAAACTTTTTCAATCTCTCCTTGAACAGTTCTCAGCTTTGGTTGCCTTTGAAATCCGAAAAATTCACTTCCATCATAACTATATGTTAACTTTATATTTCTTTCCAATTTTTTCTCCTTTTCCTTTTTTAGATATAAAAAAAAGTCTTGAATAATCAAGACTCTGTAAATTCTTATGTGGTGCGAGAGGAGGGACTTGAACCCTCACGTCGAAACGCCAGATCCTAAGTCTGGTGCGTCTGCCAATTCCGCCACCCTCGCAAAAAGATGGTGCGTCATACTGGGCTCGAACCAGTGACAACACGATTAAAAGTCGT
>JBOFRT010000122.1:0-3160 GCA_051651165.1 Cetobacterium sp. | reverse complement strand
GAGTAAAAAATCACCAGCATTACAAGGAAACCCACAAAGAAGAGGAGTGTGTGTAAGAGTTTATACTACTACACCTAAGAAACCAAACTCAGCTTTAAGAAAGGTTGCCAGAGTAAAATTAACTAACGGAATCGAAGTTACTTCTTACATCCCAGGAGAAGGACATAACTTACAAGAACATTCAATCGTTCTAGTAAGAGGAGGAAGAACAAAAGATTTACCAGGAGTTAGATATAAAGTTATCAGAGGAGCTCTAGATACAGCAGGAGTTGCTAAGAGAAAACAATCAAGATCTAAATACGGAGCTAAGAAAGCGTAATAATTATTAAGGAGGTGGACAGCAAATGTCAAGAAGAAGAGCAGCAGTAAAAAGAGATGTATTACCTGATTCAAGATATTCTGATAAAGTTGTAACTAAGGTTATCAACTCATTCATGTTAGATGGAAAAAAATCAATCATTGAAGGAATTTTCTATTCTGCAATGGATTTAATAAAAGAGAAAACTGGTCAAGAGGGGTATGATGTATTTAAGCAAGCATTAGAGAACATCAAACCACAAATCGAAGTTAGATCAAGAAGAATCGGAGGAGCTACTTATCAAGTTCCAGTAGAAGTAAGACCTGAGAGACAACAAACTCTTGCTATCAGATGGTTAACTACTTATACTAGATTAAGAAAAGAGTACGGAATGATCGAAAAGTTAGCAGCAGAGTTAATTGCAGCAGCAAACAACGAAGGAGCTACTATTAAGAAGAAAGAAGATACTTACAAGATGGCAGAAGCTAACAGAGCTTTCGCACACTACAAGTTCTAATTTAAAATTCAGGAGGATAACAAAATGGCTAGAAGCGTTTCTTTAGAAATGACTAGAAACATTGGTATCATGGCTCACATCGATGCAGGAAAGACTACTACAACAGAAAGAATATTATTCTACACTGGAGTAGCTCATAAAATTGGAGAGGTTCACGAAGGTGCCGCTACAATGGACTGGATGGAGCAAGAGCAAGAGAGAGGTATAACAATTACTTCTGCTGCTACTACATGTTTCTGGAAAAATCACAGAGTAAATATAATAGACACACCAGGACACGTGGACTTTACAGTTGAGGTTGAAAGATCTTTAAGAGTACTTGACGGTGCAGTTGCTGTATTCTCAGCAGTTGACGGAGTACAACCACAGTCTGAAACAGTTTGGAGACAAGCTGATAAGTACGGTGTACCAAGAATAGCATTCTTTAATAAAATGGACAGAATCGGAGCTAACTTCGAGATGTGCGTAAACGATATTAGAGAAAAATTAGGATCTAATCCTGTACCTATTCAATTACCAATCGGTGCTGAGGATGACTTCGAAGGAGTTATCGATTTATTAGCAATGAAAGAAATCGTTTGGCCAAAAGATTCTGATAACGGACAAAACTTCGAGTTAAGAGATATCAGAGCTGAATTAGCAGAAGCTGCTGAAGAAGCTAGAAACTTCATGATCGAATCAGTAGTAGAAACTTCTGATGAGTTAATGGAGAAGTTCTTCGGAGGAGAAGAGATTTCTCAAGACGAAATCAACACTGCTTTAAGAGCTGCAACTTTAGCTAACACAATAGTACCAGTTACTTGTGGAACAGCTTTCAAAAACAAAGGAGTTCAATCATTACTTGATGCTATCATCACTTACATGCCAGCTCCTACAGATAAAGGAATAATCAAAGGAACAGATGTTAAGAACGACGAGTTAGAAATAACTAGAGAAATCGCTGACGAATCTCCATTCGCGGCTTTAGCATTCAAAGTTATGACAGATCCATTCGTTGGAAGATTAACATTCTTCAGAGTTTACTCAGGAGTACTTACAAAAGGTTCTTATGTATTAAACTCTACAAAAGGTAAGAAAGAAAGAATGGGAAGAATTCTTCAAATGCACGCAAACAAAAGAGAAGAAATCGAAATTGTTTACTGTGGAGATATCGCTGCAGCAGTTGGATTAAAAGATACAACTACTGGAGATACTCTATGTGCTGAGGATGCACCAATCGTTCTAGAGAAAATGGAATTCCCTGAGCCAGTAATCTCAGTTGCAGTTGAGCCAAAAACTAAAGTTGACCAAGAGAAAATGGGTCTAGCTTTATCTAAGCTTGCTGAAGAGGATCCTACATTCAGAGTTAAAACTGATGAGGAAACTGGACAAGTAATCATCTCAGGAATGGGAGAATTACACTTAGAAATCATCGTTGATAGAATGAGAAGAGAATTCAAAGTTGAATCAACAGTTGGTAAACCACAAGTTGCTTACAGAGAGACTATAACTACTGCTCAAGATCAAGAAGTTAAGTACGCTAAGCAATCTGGAGGAAAAGGACAATTCGGACACGTTAAGATCACTCTTGAGCCAAACCCTGGAAAAGAGTTCGAGTTCGTAAACAAAATATCAGGAGGAGCTATTCCTAGAGAATATATTCCTGCTGTTGAAAAAGGATGTAGAGAAGCTCTTGAGGCTGGAGTTGTAGCTGGATACCCTATGGTAGACTTAAAAGTTACACTATATGATGGATCATACCATGAGGTTGACTCATCAGAGATGGCGTTCAAAATAGCTGGATCTATGGCTCTTAAACAAGCCGCTGTAAAAGCAAAACCAATCATCCTTGAGCCAATCTTCAAAGTAGAAGTAACTACTCCTGAAGAGTACATGGGAGACATCATAGGAGATGTTAACTCAAGAAGAGGAATGATCGGAGGAATGACTGATAGAAACGGAGCGAAGATAATCAACGCTAAAGTACCTTTATCAGAAATGTTCGGATATGCAACTGACTTAAGATCTAAATCTCAAGGAAGAGCAACTTACTCTATGGAGTTTGAAGAGTACGCACAAGTTCCTGCATCAGTTCAAAAAGCTATTCAAGAGCAAAGAGGAAAGTAATAATTACTTTTTCTAAGTTTTGAAGCTGTACAAAGTTTAATAATGTTGTAACTCTACTCTTGTAGAGTTACAACATAAATTATAAAATATAAATAACAATTAGGAGGAAATTTCAAATGGCTAAAGAAAAATTTGAAAGAAGCAAACCGCACGTTAACATCGGAACAATAGGACACGTTGACCACGGTAAAACAACAACAACAGCAGCAATCTCAAAAGTATTATCAGATATGGGATTA
>JBOFRT010000121.1:0-1041 GCA_051651165.1 Cetobacterium sp. | reverse complement strand
GGATACCCACCCATATTAAATTCAATTTTTATTAATTACTTGAATTGAATAGAATTGGTATAAGAGGATGAGTCAAGGACCACCCTTATCTAATCATTATGATTGGATAGGGGTGGTCTATTTTTTTATCAGGAGTTTTTATGGAAGAAATGGAAAAGCTAATTGAAATGATTGAAGTTTTAGATATTGATTTAGATACTAAATCAGAGTTAATGATTCAATTAGGTAAAGCTGATGCAGAAGCAAGGAGATGGAATAATGGTAGGAACTAAAAGAGTTATTTTATTAGCAGGACATAACTTTATAAGTCCTGGATGCAACACAAATATAGATGGAAAATTAATAACAGAATTTGATATGACAAGCTATTTAGTAGCAGAAGTCTTTAAAAGAGAAAGATTAATAGGTATTGATTTAATTATTAAAGCTAGAAATGATTTTGGAAATTTAGTTAACGAAGTTAATTCTTTAAACGGAGATATTTTAATAAGTTGTCACTTTAATGCTTATAACACAAAAGCACAAGGAACAGAGGTTCTGTATGCTCATACATCATCAAAAGGGAGAAAGTTAGCTTCAGTAGCTCAAGATATCTTAATTAAGCATTTAGGATTACCAGATAGAGGAATAAAACCAACTAAACCAGAAGATAGAGGAGGTTCAATCCTTAATAAAACTAAACCAGTAGCAATACTAATAGAACCATTCTTTTTAGATAATATTAAGAATAAAGATTATCTAGAGAAATCTATTGAAAAAGTTTCAAATGCAATAATTGAGATATTAGAGTATGTAGATAAAAATGAGCTTTGAGAGGTCATATGAAAATAGAAAAATTAAAACTAAGTGAAATAACACCGTATATAAATAATGCTAAAGAGCATCCTCAAGAACAGATAGATCAAATAAAAGGAAGTATAAAAGAGTTTGGTTTTAATGACCCAATAGCAGTAGATGAAAATAATGTGATTATAGAAGGTCATGGAAGATACATTGCACTCCAACAATTAGGAGCTGAAGAAGTAGAAGTAATAAGATTAG
>JBOFRT010000120.1:0-1374 GCA_051651165.1 Cetobacterium sp. | reverse complement strand
AGTTCTTTTTAAGAGATTTAAATATCTTATCTGTAACTTCTAAATCATTTGATTTCTTTAACCAGTTGAAATTAGCTCTTACTTCTTCTGTTATCTGCTCTATAGTTTCATATAAAATAGGTGTCTTATCATTAAAACTTTTTATAGCTTCCTCAAATGGTAAATTAAAAGGATTGAACTCTTCAGTTTTGATTAAAGTTGTAATGGTTTTAGAATTTAGATATCCTTTTAAATTAGATATAATCATGTCATCTTCTAATGGACCGTAATCTAAATTAAATCTAAACTCTAAATCTCCCTCTTTAAAATTTTCTAATTGAGTTGTTATCTGCTCACTTATATAACTTGAAAACCTTTCACTTGAATCTATAAGATACTCATTAAATTTTTCTTCTAATTCATATGCTGTTTGAAGTTTTAAATTAACAATGTTCTTATTAGAGTTTTTTGAGAACTCTGACAATGCTAAAGGCTGAATTTGAGGTTTCTTTACTATTTGTTGACTATTTACACCCAAAACATTTGAAACTATCTCTAAATCAATTTCATAGCCTAATTCTGATACCTTTTTTATATTATCCAACTGCAAACTTTTATTTTTTTCTTCTCTCTCCTTTTCTTCTTGAAGCTCTTTCTTTGTTAAAACTTTATCTAATTGCCAATAATACTTTTTAGGATCATATCCAAAGAAGTTAGAATCATCTTTTATAAGTTGATATAAAGAATCTGCACAGAAGTTACAATTCTCTTGAACCACATCTTGAAAACCTATTTGATGTACTTCTCCTAATGCTCTACTTCCTGTTCCTTCTTTTCCACTAGCTTCCATTGTTAAAGTAGAACCTAATATGTTTTGAACTATCTTTTCCTTTTCTAAGGCTTCTAATTCCGTATATATTTTTGGCTCTAAATCAGATAATCTAATATGCATAATAGTATCTGATAATGTAACTCCATTACCTATAGGAACAGTTACAACATCTCTTCCTTGAACTAATGCCATCTCTTTTGCTACTTCTTCATTCTCTTCATTAGTGTTTCTTTGGTCTACTGCAACTACTGTTATTACATCCCCATATTTTTCAGCGATTCTTCTCATTTGCTTCTTTAGTAAATCTTTATCTAAAAATGAGATCCTAATATCTTCTAAAATACTTTTACCTTTTGGCTCTGCAGGATTCCATTCATTTATGCATAAAAGATATTTTAAGTAGTTGATTTCTCTCTCCTCAGACCCTACTTTTAATATCCATTTATTATCTTTATAAACTACATACTTATATGGAATAGGCACTAAAGACTTTAAAGAAAAATCTTCATTATAAACCTTTTCAAAGAGTGCATATCCAAAATATCTAGCTGTTATTAAATGAT
>JBOFRT010000119.1:0-1017 GCA_051651165.1 Cetobacterium sp. | reverse complement strand
CTAAAACAAAAATTCCATTTTTCTTTTTTAACCTTTTTACAAGTGATTCTCCAGATGTTTTATTTAAAAATACACCAATTTCTCCTAATCCAACCTCAACATCTTTTTTTAATACTACAATATCGTTCGTATAAAACGTCGGTTCCATACTATCACCTTGAACTTTAATTCCTACACATTCTCCACTAGTTTCTGGAATAGTTATAAAGTCCACAGGTTCTGCATCAGGTATATATCCCATTCCTGCTGCTACACTTGAATAAACAGGAATAACCATCATCTTTATCGGGTCCTTTAATTGTTCCATTAGACTCTCTTTTTTTATTTCTCTTCCTAAAAAAGCTTCATCTAATTTATTTTTTTCTTCTTTATTTAAATTTAAAGCTTCAGCTATTTTATTTAAAGTTTTTACTGTACTTTTATTTCTACCACTTTCGATATCTCCTAATGTACCGCTACCTATATTTGCTTTTTTTGCTAACTCAAGTTGAGTGTATCCTTTTTCTTCTCTTAATTTTTTAACTACAATCCCTAATATATTCATAAATCCACTCCAATTTTCGTTTATTACGTGAATTATATCATCAAAAGTAAATTTTTTTTAATAAATTAAAAAAAAATATTTACTTTCTCGTCTAAAACGTGTAGAATATATTTAGGTTTTATGAGCTAAAAAAATTTTAAACATTGTTAACGTTTATAACGTGTGGGTTAGGAGGTTGTTTTGAAACAAAAAAAATTAGCTAATGGAATATGGCAATTCAAAGTGAAAGGTTTAATTTTAGAAGGCAGTTATGATGAATGTTTAACAAAACTTGAAGTTTATGCAAGAATGTGGGGGATTTGATGAAAGTAATAGCTGAATTAACACTAATTGAATTAATGGTACTTACTGTTGAAGTAATAATAATGAGAATTATGTAGGAGGAAATATGTTAGGAATAGAGCTTTTGAAATTAGAAACAAACTTATTAATTAAAGATTTAAAACCTTTGAAAAAAGATAATGACATTATGT
>JBOFRT010000118.1:0-2932 GCA_051651165.1 Cetobacterium sp. | reverse complement strand
TTACCTTGAATTTTTACTAAGTATCTTCTATTTGCTTGTTGTCTAACAAGTGCTTGAAGATTTCTAGCTCTTAATGTAGTTCCATTCTTATTGTATAACTCTGGACTATCTGTATTTAGTTTAAATTGAATATCTGTTATATCTTTTATCATTTCAATTTTAACGTCTGTTTCAGCCGTTCTATTCTTTGCTCCTGCGATTATAGTACCAAAGTCTAAGACACCTTGACTTATTACGTTAAATGGTGCGTCAGGAGCTTTTAGAGTGAAGGTATGATCCATAATCTGATTTGTTCCTCTAACTATTTGAACTCTTACATTTACATTTTTATTTACTGTCCAATTGTTTAAGGCTAGATTTAGTTTTCCACCTTCTACTTGAACACCAACTTCACCAGTTGTTAGTTTTATATTTTGTTTTGCAAGTGTTCCTGAAGCTCCTATTTCATAGTAATTATCAGCAAACACCGCTCTTCTATTTCTTCTTGCTGTAAAATTATCAGAAACATATATTTTATCTCCTTGATTCATAAACGGAATCCCAGAACCATTCGTGCTTTCTAACGTAACACCCGTTTGATTATTCATAGTTAATTTTCCTATAAAAGAATCCAAATTTATTGCATTAAATCTAAGAGAACTTCTGATTTGGTATGTATTATCAAATTTTAAGCTAGTATCTCCTTCTACTTTTGTTGGAGATTTTATATTTAAAGTATGAATAGATATTTCGTTTGTTCCTCTTTTTACTTTTATTCTTATATCTCTTCTTGGTTCTAATACTCCCCAATCTAATACTTTTACTCTTAATTTTCCTGCTTCTACTTTATAAGCAAATCTTAAAGTATCTATTGTAGTTTCTTTTTCTCCTAAGTTACCTGAAACTCCTATTTGATTTTGAACTCCATTTACATCAAGAATATCTCCTTGTAACATTGTTATTATTCCTGCTCCTGTTGAGCTTTCTAATGTTACATCTCTTAAATTATTCTCTAAAGCTAAAGATAATGGATTATCTAAAGACACACCATTAAAAGCTATATAATCATTTATTGAATAGTATTCTCTTAAAGTTAATCTCGAATTTCCTTCAACCTTCTTTGGTGCTTGAATACTTATTACTTGTTTTGAGATTTCATTTGTTCCCCTTATAATTCTTACTGTAGCTTCTCTTTGAGGTTCTTGTATTCCCCATGAAATAGGTCTTATTCTTAATTTTCCACCTTCAACCATATAATTTAATGCTAAACTTCCTAAAGATATATTTTTCTCTCCTAAAGTTCCTGAAGCTCCTATTTGATTTTGAACTCCATTTATTTCTAATATATCCCCTTGTTGCATTGTTACAAGTCCTGCTCCTGTTGAGCTTTCAAGTGTTACTCCTGTTACACTATTTTCTAAAGACAATGCAGTTGGACTATTTAAAGATACTCCGTTAAATGCAACAAATTGAGTATTTGGATAAGTTTCTACAAACTTTACTCTTGAAGTTCCCTCAACTCTTTTTGGTGCTTGAATTGTAAATGTATGTCTTACTGCTTCTGATCCACCTTTTAAAACTTTTACTTCAAATGTTCTACTTGGTTCTAGCACTCCCCAATTTGTTAGTGCTAGTCTCAACTTTCCGTTTTCTGCTTTATACTTATAACCTAAAGTTCCTATACTATCCTGTGTTTCACCTAAATTACCTGAAGCTCCAATTGTTACTCTTGCTCCATTAACTTCAAGAATATCTCCTTGTTGTAAAAATGCTATTCCTGCACCTGAAGTTCCAAAATTTAGTCCTGGTACAGAATTTTCAACACCTAAAGAACTTCCATTATTATCAGCATTAAAATTAACAAAAGATTTGTTATAATTCTCATTAAATGTAAGTGTTGAGCTACCAATTAAAGTATCAGGCTTGTAATTTACATTTATTTTTAATGTATAATCTGCGTCAAAATAATTAGAAAATGATGGTGGACCTAATTGAGAAAATCTATACGCATATTTTTGCTTTAGATAAAAAGTAAAAGATTTTCTTGGGTGTTCTTGAAATTTTATCTTTAATTTTGAATATGAATCTCGTTTATCTGATCTATCATAAATTTTAGTTTCATCTTGTGTACCTAAGATTATCCCATCACCTATATTAATATTATTTGCTGTTGAAAACTTTAATAATCCATATGGATTACTAACACCAGTCCATGAAATATTATTTACTGCTGTTGTTGCTCCGTTTAATACAAAATTTATTGTAGGATTTAATTTAGAAAAAATTGTTGTTTCTATATAACGATCTTCTGACCCTACATCTATTCTTTCTACCAAATAATAATCTTGTGCCATTGGGAAATAATCTCTTGTTATATTTGATGATATAACCTTTATTCCAGCAGGATAAACACTATCTAAGAAATTAATATATCCACCTGTATATTTATCATTTAGCTCTAAGTAAACCTCTTCGTTTATAACTCTATTTGAGCTTTTATCTGCTGTTAAACTAGCTTTTTGTAATAAATTTAACTTATAATATTTAGCTCCATCTTTTACTAATAAACTTTCAGTTTTTATGTCTTTTGATTCAACATAGACATAGCTATTATTAACTCTGTATGGAACACGTTTTTTGTTTTTATCAAAGATTTCTAAATTATTTAAATCTTTTAATTTTCTACTAGAAATTATTAATCTATTATCTTTAAATATAAAGCCTTGTAATTCTTCACTTTTAACCTTTGTTACTGAAATATTCATTTCAGCTCCATTAGGTTTTTTCTTTAAAGTTTCTGCTGTTGTTATAGCCTTTTCAGGGTTATCATAAATATATGTATGTGGAACTTCTTTTGAAAAAGAAATGATGTTTAATATCAACATCATTATCATTACAATCTTTTTTATCATTACTGTTTCACCTCTACTGTCATGTACACTTTCTTTTCATG
>JBOFRT010000117.1:0-3134 GCA_051651165.1 Cetobacterium sp. | reverse complement strand
AGGAAAATTAATGCGAAAAGCTATTTATAGGGATAAAAAGATCATAAATATTGAAAATTATTAAAGTAAAACATAAAAAATATAACAAAAATATAAATAAAATTTTATTCTACTAGAGGAGGTTACTATGAATAAATGGTTAATGGGATTACTTATTATATTAGGGATTTTTATTTTTAAGCCTAGAAATGATTATATAAAAAAATACTATAAAAGTGGCAAAATAATGGCAGAAGGGAAAATAAAAAATAATAAATCAGAAGATTTATGGAAATTTTATTATGAAAATGGTAATTTAAAACAAGAAATAAATTATAAAGATAACGAAAAAAATGGAATTGCAAAAAATTATTATAAAAATGGGATACTAGAAAGAGAGGGCAATTTTAGAGATAATAAAATGGAAGATTTATGGAAATACTATTATGAAAGTGGGCAGCTAAAAGAGGAAAGTAACTGGATAGGAGATCAACGAGAAGGAATAGTAAAAATGTATTATGAAAATGGGACATTGAAAAGAGAAGGCAATTGTAAAAATGGTGAGATGAACGGTTTATGGAGAATTTATTACGAAAATGGTTATCTGAAAGAAGAAAGTAATTGGGTAAAAGATGAAAGAGAGGGATTAGGAAAAACATATTATAAAAGTGGTAAACTTTTTTCAGAAGCTAATTTTAAAAATGGAAAATTTGATGGTATTGTAAAAAGTTACGATGAAAATGGTGAACTTTTATTGAATGATTACAGATTATTAATATACAAATTGGAGGAGAGTAAGAAAAAGATAGAAGATTAAAAAATACTTTAAAAAGTTAATAATTAAGGAGAACGTTGAAAATGAAAAAAATGATAAGACTATTTGTTGGAGCTATATTTTTGCTTCTATATAGTTACATTTTTATTTGTGTAATGATTTGGTGTTTTTTAGGAGCACCAAAAGGACAGTTGGTAGAAATTATTTTAAGATTAGCTTAATATTGATTTTTAGAATAATTTTAAAAATAAAATTTAGAGGACTTTGATTGAGAAAATATTTAATCATTTTGTTAAGCTTAACAGTTGTATCATGTTTTAGTAAAGAAACAAAAATTTTAGAATATAATTAATTAGAAATAATAAGGGATGAATTTTAATAGAATAAAATTAAGAAAAACCTTATAGAAGTATGATAATAATAAATTAATAATTTGGAGGAAAAATGAAAAAAATTAAAGTGTTATTAATAACGTTGGCATTTTTAATGGGAAGTTTTTATTTTTATTTACAAGATAAGAAACCTCATTTAAATGAGGATGTGTATTTTTTTAATAATAAGGGATATTCAATCTTTACAGATAAAGAAATTTCTGGGTATACATTAACACAGGAGTTAGGAGGAAAAATTTATAAAGAGTATAAAGATGGAGTTCTTCAGTCTGAAAAAATAATTGATAAAGATTCAAAGTTAGTTTCAAATAAAAGATTTAATAGTTTAGGATTACTGAGTGGAAAAGTCTATAAATTAATTGATAAAAAAACATATGGATTTATGTATAAAAACAATATATTAAATGGAACAAGTGAAATAGAAAACTCAAAAATAGATTTTACTGATGGAAGTATCAATGGTAAAAATTTAATTTTTCAATATTCAGATACCAATAAACAACAACAAATTAATTATAAAAATGGAGTTCCAGATTTTGTAAATTTAGAATTACCCACTATAGAATATCCGAAAAAAATATTGGTTAATGAAATGTCATTACCAGAAAGATATAATGGTGGAGTTATGCATATTAGACCTGCTGAAATAGTTTTATTACAATATGAAGATGGTATTCTTCAAAGAAAAAGAGCTTATGAAAATGAAGGGTTTTACTATGGAACTTTAGGGTTAAAAATGAGAGATATAACATATTTTAAAACTGGACAAACAAAACAAGAACTTTTGTATGAGGGTGGAGTATTAAAAATCTTGAGAACATTTAATGAAAAAGGTGAGTTAGATGGAATATCTTATGCTAGCAGTTTATACTCAAATGAATTTGAGGTTAAGAAGTATCAAAATAACATTTTAAATGGAGAGTCTCAACAATACTATTTAGATTTAAATAATCAAGTGAAAAAATTAAATGGATTTTATAAAATGGGTATTTTTTCAGGTCAAGCATTAAACTTCTATAAAATTGAGAATTTTTTAGATGGATTTAAAGTTGAGAATTTAGACTTAAATTTAGTAAAAACAGATTTTTCTATTAAACAGTTTGATGAAGTCCCTAAGGATTTTACAGGACTTAATAGAGAAGTTTCAACTAGTGATAATAGTTTAGTTATTAATGAGTATAAAAATGGAAAACTTATAAAAGAGTATAGTCCTAATTATTATGAAACGTCAGTTAAAGAATTTAAAGAAAACGGTGGCTACTATTTAAATATATACAATAGTTTAGGATTTATTCAAAAAGAGATGGAAGTTGATAAAGATGAAGTCTATAATGGAAAGAATATAGAGTATTTTTATTATGATAATTCTTGTACAAAAACTGTAGGAAACTTAATCAACGGAAATTTAGATGGAAAGTATATTCACTACCACGGGGATAAAATCATCTATATAGATACGTATTTTTCTGATGATACATATGAAAGAGTTTACTATAAAAATTATGAAAAAAATATAATCGAAAAAATAACAACTGGTAAAAAAGTTGAAGGAAAATGGATAGAAAATTAAAAAGAAGATAGGAATAGTTTCAAAAGTTTAGATAACTCATTAGTTTTAAAGGAGAGAATAGATGTTTTTTAAAGCTTTAATTAATATTATTATCCTAATTTGTATAGGAATTTATAAATATATTTTTCCGTCATCATTTTTTATAAATATTTTATTTATTATTTACATATTTTTCATTATTTATCGTCTATTTATTTTAAATGGGAACAAAGTTCTTAAAATAATTATAGAAATTTGTTTAACCATGGGAATTGGTCTTTTTGTGATTAGCTTAGGAATTATCCTTATTGATATATATAGTTCTAAAAATTTAGAATCAAAAAATGAATATGTTATTATTTTAGGAGCTGGACTACAAGGAGAAAAACCTAAGAATATTTTAAAATATCGATTAGATAAAGCAATTAATTATTATGGT
>JBOFRT010000116.1:0-4403 GCA_051651165.1 Cetobacterium sp. | reverse complement strand
TATATCCCAATTGAAGTTCAACATCTTTTATTTTATTGATGTCTGTTTCCCCACCAGTATAGAAAAAATCCTTAGAATCCCACATACCTAAACTTAAACTTTTCATTTTTTGCTCCTCAGTATCTTAATTTTTAATCTTCCCATTTTCGTAATAGCTTTCAATAATTCTATCTGCTTCTCCAACTTTGCAAAACATTTCAGTTTTTAGTTGTCCATTTTCATAATATATCTTTGTCACTTCATTTTTATCACACGCACTAACAAATAATAGTATAATCAAAATCAAATATTTTTTCACATCTTCCTCCTAAAGTAAGTTTTTATACTACACCTCTATTTTTAAGTAGCCTTCTAAAATAGTCACATAGTTTTTTGGAATAAAGATATGATTAGCTTTATATACAACTCTTCCTTTTTGAATCTCCTCTTCAGTACTAGTTGTCATTGCCCACTTCCCATTGATAACTCCTATCATTCCCTTATATTTAGTTGGAACATATGTATCTTCATATGCAACATATAAATTTCTCATCATTAAACCTGATTTTAATCTAAAAAGTGGATCTTCTGATTCATATCTATTTATCTCTAAATTTTTAATCTCTTCTAATATTTTAGAAATAATATCGCACAACTCTTTTTCGGTAAAAATTTTATATCCCCAAGATAGTTTAGTTATCCTTCCCTCTGTAGGTATTTTAAAATCCTCCCTTACATAGAGTGCGTTATCCAAAAAAGATCTATAAACTATAAAAGTTTCTGTTGGATCTCCTACGCTAAATAGGGAGAACTCATCCCCTTTAGCTATTCTTTCTCTCTCTTTATGTCCACCCTGAGAGATAATATAGGTATTCCCTTTCCAATGGATAGTATCTCCAAAAATCTTAGGGGGATTCTTTTCATAACCGAAGAAAATTTTTAAAAAAATAAAAATAATAGTTCCTAATAAAATAATTTTAAATCCATGTTTTTTTTCATATCTCTTCCTTTGATAGTCTCCCTACAACTCTTTTAGAATCTATAACCCATCTACCATTCTCATAGTTAAGTTTAATCTTTTCCCTAGTTTTTTTCCATACGTTCTGCTGTATGATCTCTATACTATCCTCTTGAATATCAGATATTATCGCCACATGACCATAAGGATTAAAAATAAATGGCTTAAATACTACAATATCTCCAACCGCTGGTTTTACTGAGCTAGGATTTGAAAATTGAATTAAATCTCTCTTGGCATTATACTCACCATCTTTTAGAGTAGGATTATAAAAATCTTTTGCATGTCCATAAGAATCTGGCATCTGATGACCATAGTACTCATAGTAGTATCTCTTCACAAATTCAACACATTGATACTTTAACCCCAAATTGTAACCCTCTTTTGAAAGATTTCTCTCTAAAGATCTAGTTGGAATTCCATTAAAAAAAACTTTTACATTATTAAAGCTGTCCAGCTCTTTTCCAACCTCTTTTTCCCACATTCTATAAATAGATATTGTCCCTATAAATAACATGAAACAAAATATTAATTTTTTCATCTATCTCTCCTAAATATCTTCAATGATCTCTAATTTATTTTTTATAAACCAATATTTGTATAGATATGTAAAAAACAGACATAGATATAGCAAAGCGATTAAAATATAAAGTTTAAACATCACTCTTAAATTTTGAAACTCCTTTTCACTAAAATCTTTTTTAGAGGCATCTAAAGTTATTACTTCAGTCATTTTATTTTTTTTTGTTATAATCCCTGCTGTACTAAACTCCCTTCCATTTATAAATTCTAAAACTTGTTTTGAATTTTTTTTTAATAGATCATAACTGATACCCCCATTTGAAAAGCTATAGTAACGCCTTATATTTTCAGGTATCAAATCTATTTTAAGCATAAAATCATTTTTTCTAATCTCTCTTTGCTCTTCAAAAAATTCAATCTCTTTTTCATAAAAACTATAAACATCACTCAGTGAAATAACGCTATCCCTTCTCAAAGGATACAGTGGAAGTTTTTTAAGTAAGGTAACTATTTTCTCATCCTCACTTGGATTTTCTTTTTTTAAAATATAGATTATATCAGTTGAATCTTTTGACATAGCTCGAACTTTTTTTAAAATTAACTTGTCCCCTATTTCAAAATCTGAAAAACTATACTCTTTGCTTTCCTCAATAACTATCTCTTTTCTAGTATTTCTATGTAGTCCATCACTATAGATTCTAAAAGCTTTAAATGAAAAAATTAAGCAAACTATTAAAGTTAATATAATAGATATTTCAATACATCTAAGACGATTAAATCTAGTAGTTAATCTTCCATTTGTTATAACATCATCTATTGAAAAAGTTGGAAAGTACTCTATCTTGCATAGTTTATCTCCAATTTTATATAGTTTTGAAAAAAGCATACCTCTTAAGTTGAAAATAATAGTATACCCCACAACGCACAAAGTAAATACAATCGTTATTCTTGAAAAGGGATTAAAAAAAGTAGAAAATATAAATATAAAATATAAATAAAGATTACTAAAAATTGGATCTGTTTTATCTCTTTCACTTGGAAAACTTTGAATCTCTTTAACATAATTTAAAATATTAAATCCATTTATCTCAATAACATAAAAGCTTCCCGCAGCGATAACTCCTTTTAAAATTACCGTCTCTCCCTTTTTTAAAAAGAACTCCTCTTTATTTATAAAATAAGTATTAAAAATATTTACTTTCCAATCGTTAATATAATCGAAGGGGTATGTATATTTAATCCCATATTTCCCACGAAAACTTCGATCTTTTATCTTGACCTCTCCCTCTAAAAGAGTAACCGTACCTCTACTTTTCAATAAAAATATATTTTTATAAATTCCACTCAAAGTAAGTAAATCTTTTTTAGATAAACTCTCCTTGGTATCTTTAATACTCTTTAATTTTTCTTTAGTCATCGGTTCAGAATAAAAGCTCTCATAGACATAGTATAGATAGCACATAATAATAATAATAAATACAAAAATACTACTTATTAAAAAATCTCTCATTTACTCTCCTTTCTTGAAATTATTATTTAGTTATTTAAATTATAAAGTTTATATATATAACTTAAAAATAATTTTTCAACTGATTTTATATTTTTTTCTTAAAATTATGACTCCAATAACTGGTATACTACAGAATAATAAAAAGTAACGTATATCTAAGGTAAAATTTATTATAGAGCTAGATATATAAGTAAATTTTGGTATTATAATACATAAAATCAAGAAATATATAAATGAAATTTTTAATAAAAACCATTTTTTTATTATTAAGTATAACAAAAACGATATAAAGGAAGAAACTAGACAATAAAATGAAACTACTAACCACGCTATAAGTGCCCAACTATTAAAAAAATTATCTCCATCCTTTTCATAAAAAAAATAAAATAAAAAAAATAGTATCCAAACAATTGTTGGAATTAAAAAACAAATAAAAATTTTTAATTTTTTCATTAAATCCCCCTATTTATATTATAAATAATAGATTACTTACCTCCGATACAAACAACTGCATAAAATTTATTGGTATTTTCATTAATAAATTTTTTCTTCAACTTTAATCCATTCTCCGTTAGTGTCTATTATACTAGTTATTTCTCTGTGTGTTATTTCATCATCGCTTATTTCTACTTGAAATTTTTTTATGGGAATAAGATATTCATTTTCCTTAACTACAAATGTTATTACTGAGCGACTATAACCTGCTCTAGTACTATTTTCTGAATATGCTTTTTTCTCTTCTTTATCAAAATACAACGAGGTTTCATAATATGAAGGAGCTAATTTGTACTCATTATTATTTTTTAAAAAGTAATTTGATATAGTATTTGCACCTACAAAATATGAACCAAATAAAGAAAAATCTAGAATCTCATCAAAATTATAATCATCCACTGCTATAGAAGTTACTCCTATAAACGTACGCCACTCTCCAAATCTCATATCTATAGTTTGTAAAAGTTTTCCATTATTCTTATTATAAACCAAAATTTCTTCTGAAGTAGCATACCAGCCACCAGTTCTTATTTTAATCCAGAAATATTCATCTCTAGTCGAATAAAACATTGGAATTTCTACCATTGTATCTCTCTCTAATTTAATTGTATCTAATTCCTTTTCTAAATTAACCACTAATACTTTATTTCTATTTTTCCACTTACCTTGAATTTTATCTGCTTCTTTATCATAGTTTTGAAAAGTAAATATTTCGTTTTCCGATTTTAAAATAAGATCTTTTTTATCTTTTGTTATATCTAAAGGAATTGGAATTTTATATTTATCGTATACATATACTCCTTTATCATAATCCATAAATAATGTTATTTTACTTCCTTCAATATCCCCTTTATAAATCATTGTAGAATAGCTACTAAT
>JBOFRT010000115.1:0-14598 GCA_051651165.1 Cetobacterium sp. | reverse complement strand
TATATGGTGGAAACAACTGGACTTGAACCAGTGACCCCCTGCTTGTAAGGCAGGTGCTCTCCCAACTGAGCTATGCTTCCAAATGGTACCCCGTAGGGGAATCGAACCCCTGTTTATAGAGTGAAAATCTATTGTCCTAACCGTTGAACGAACGGGGCAACTTTCGCTTTCGCGTTGTTGCTACATAATAATAGTACCATCTTTTTTAAAAAATGTCAACATGTTTTTTATTTTTTTAAAATTTCCCACTCTTTTTCTTTAAATCCAATTAAAACCTTATTATCTCCAATAACTAAAGGTCTCTTTACTAACATTCCGTTTGTTGAAAGTATCTCTAATAATTCATCTTCATTATTTTCAGCAACTTTCTCTTTTAAATTCATCTCTCTATAAAGAATCCCACTTGTATTAAAGAATTTTTTTACAGGTAATCCACTTAATTCCAACCATTTTTTTAACTCATCTTTTGTTGGATTGTTTTCTACAATATGTCTAGCATCAAACTCTACTTCATTTTCCTCTAACCATTTTCTAGCCTTAACACAAGTTGAGCATTTAGGGTAATTTAAAAATAAATATTTCATACTATCCTCTCCTATACTTTTTTATATAGCTTAACATTAAAAAAGAAAAAAGGGAAGAATATTCTTCCCTTTTTTTGTATACTATTATCTAGCTAAAAGAGCTTTTAACTCTTCAACTTTATTTACTCTTTCCCAAGGTAAATCTAAATCAGTTCTTCCGATATGTCCGAAAGCTGCTAAATCTTGATAATTAAAGTTTCCACTTCTTAACTCTAGATCTCTTTCGATTCCTCTAGGTGTTAAGTCAAAGACATTTTGAACTGCTTCTGCTAATTTTATCTCTTCAACTTTTCCAGTTCCAAAAGTTTCAACTTTTACAGATGTAGGTTCTACTACTCCAATTGCATAAGAAAGTTGAACTTCACATTTGTCAGCTAAATCTGCTGCTACGATATTTTTTGCAACCCATCTAGCTGCATAAGCTGCTGATCTATCCACTTTTGAAGGATCTTTTCCAGAGAACGCTCCTCCACCATGTCTAAAGAATCCTCCGTAAGTATCTACGATTATCTTTCTTCCTGTTAATCCAGTATCTCCGTGTGGTCCTCCTATTACGAATCTTCCTGTTGGGTTGATATGGTAATGCTTAACCTCTTCAGCATTTAAATTGTAAGCTTCTAATACTGGCTTTATTACTAACTCTTTTACATCGTGGTGAATTTGCTCTTGAGTTACTTCTGGATTATGTTGAACTGAAACTACTACAGTATCTACTCCTACAACCGCACCATTTTCATCATATGCTAAAGTTACTTGAGATTTTGCATCTGGTCTAGCCCAAGCTAAATCTTTTGATCTTGTTAATCTTGTTAATTTTACGATAATCTCTCTTGCTAAAACTAAAGCTAATGGCATTAACTCTGGAGTTTCTTTTACTGCTCCTCCGAACATTATACCTTGGTCTCCTGCTCCTCCAACATCTACTCCCATAGCGATATCAGGTGATTGTGAGTGAATCGCATTTAAAACACCACAGTCAGAGTCAAATCCCATACCTTGCTTGTAACCAATTTCATCTATTTTATTTCTTACGATATCTTGAATATCGATATATGTTGTAGTTGTGATCTCTCCACCTACGATTACTTGACCTGTAGTACAGAATACCTCACAAGCTACTCTTGCTGCTGGGTCATTTTTTATACATGCATCTAATACTGCATCCGATATTTGATCCGCGATCTTATCTGGATGTCCTGGTGATACACATTCTGAAGTAAAGTAAGTTAAATTTTTCATTTGTTCCTCCTAAGAATTAATCAAAAGAGATAAAAAAAGCCTTTTATCTCTCCAGAAAGATAAAAGGCTAAATGCTCTTTATAGGTCATCTTTCTGGAATTAGCACCACACCTCTAAGGTAGGTTGCTGAAACGTCATAGGGCCAGTCCCTCAGTCTCTCTTGATGATTTTTTTGTTTTTGTTTTTTACTGCTAAATTATATCGTATTTGTATCTTTTAGTCAATACTTTTTTATTTTTTTTCTTCAATTAATGTTAAGTTAACCATTTTATTGAAGATTGTTGCAATGTAATTAAGTTGAGAAAGTCTATTATTTTTTATAGCTTCATCTTTATCCATAACCATTATAGATTCGAAGTATCTATTGATAATATCCTCTGTTGATAAGATTACATTTAAGTATCCTATGTAGTTCTTAGCTACTAACATCTCTTCAGCATCTCTTGCAACCTCTTGTGATTTTTGGAACAGTTCCTTCTCTATCTCTTCAACTAAAAGATCAGAATTTACGATTACTCCTTCAAATCCTTTAGAGATATTTCCAACTCTTTTCATTAATGAAACTAAGTTGTTGAAACTATCCATTTTTGTGAACTCATCTACAGCTTTTATTCTTAATAGAGTATCCACTAAGTTATCATAACTCTTATCTACTACTGCTGATACGATATCTTTTGAATATCCCATCTCAGTAAATACATTAAGTGCTCTTTGCTTGAAGAACTCCATAATTTCGTTTATAACTTCAGCTTTATCTCTTTTTAAAACTGCTGCTGCTTCTAGAGTATCTACTGCTCTTTCAACTAAAGCTTTTAAAGATATATTTAAGTTAGAATCTAAAATTATATTTACAATTCCTAACGCTGCTCTTCTTAAAGCGAATGGATCTTTAGAACCACTTGGAATAATTCCAACTCCGAAACATCCACAAAGTGTATCCACTCTATCAGATATTCCAGCTACAATTCCTTCAACACCTTTTGGTAATAAATCACCTTGATATCTTGGGTAGTAGTGTTCTTCAATTCCTTTAGCTACTAATTCAGATTCTCCAGATTTAAGTGCATAATCTGCTCCCATAAATCCTTGAAGTTTTGTGAACTCTTTTTCTCCAATCATATTAGATACTAAATCTGCTTTTGCTAAAAGAATTGTTCTTTCAACAGTTTCTCTTCTTGTTTCCATTCCGATAGCTTCGATTAAGTAATCTGCAATCTTGATTGATCTTTCAATTTTATTATAAATTGTTCCTAAATCTTTTTGGAATACAACTTGCTTTAATTTCTCTACATTTTCAACTAAAGGCTTCTTTAAATCTTCGTGGTAGAAGAATCTTGCATCAGCAAGTCTTGCTGATAAAACCTTTTCATTTCCTTTTCTTACATGCTCAGAATCCTCTATACCATTTCTAACAACAACGAACTTTGGTAATAGTTTTCCATCTAAGTCTAAGATTGGGAAATATCTTTGGTGAACTTGCATAGATATTATTAAAACATCTTGAGGAACTTCTAAGAAGTCTGAATTAAATGTTCCAACTATAGGGAATGGGTATTCAACTAGGTTTGTAACCTCTTTTAATAGCTCTTCATCTACTAAAACTTGTTCTCCTGTTTCTTCACAATTCTCTTTTATAAGTTTTTTAATTAAATCTTTTCTCTCTTCGATATCTATAATAACATTGTTCTCTTTAATTTTTTCGAAATACTCATCAATAGTTGAAACCTCAAAGTTACTTCCAAAGAATCTATGACCTCTTGAAGCATTTCCACTTTTAATTCCTTCTATTTCGAAGTTTACTATCTCTTCATTTACTAAAGCTAAGAACCATTGAATTGGTCTAGCAAACTTTAATTTTTTCTCTCCCCATTTCATTGATTTTGGGAAGTTAATCTCTAATACTAACTCTTTTAAAAGTTCTGAAAGAAGCATCTTTGTAGATTCTCCTTTTAAGAATTTTCTTACAGCTATGTATTCACCTTTTGGAGTTTCAATAATCTCTAAATCAGTTGCTTCTACTCCTTGAGATTTAGCAAACCCTAATCCAGCTCTTGAAATCTCTCCATTTTCACCAAATGCAACTTGCTTTGCAGGACCCATATTTAAAATATCTAAATCCTCTTGAGTTTCAGCTAAACCTTCAACTAAAACAACAAGTCTTCTTGGTGTTCCAAAAGTTTTTATCTCATCAAACTTTACTCTTTTATCATTTAATTTACCTTCTAAATTCTCTTTCATCTCTTTTAGAGTTTGAACAAGGAATCTTGCAGGTAGTTCTTCCATCCCTATTTCAAAAAGTAATCTCACTTTCTATTCCTCCTCTTTTTTCCTTTTACTTCTTCTTTAGTAAAGGATATCCTAGTTCTTTTCTATTTTGTACAAATACCTCTGCACATCTTTTAGCTAGGTTTCTAACTCTTAAAATATAAGCCATTCTCTCAGTTGTAGAGATTGCTCCTCTTGAGTCAAGAACGTTGAATGTGTGAGAACATTTTAAAACATAGTCATATGCTGGCATTACTAAGTTTTCATTTAGTGCTCTATCAGCTTCCTTCTCATAGTCATCAAACCATTTAAAATGATTTTCTAAATCTGCTACTTCAAATGAATATTTAGAGTTTTCATACTCATATTGGTATCTCATATCTCCATATTTAATTCCTGGAGCCCACTCTAAATCATAAACATTCTCTTTATTTTGAATGTAAAGTGCTAATCTTTCTAGTCCATATGTTATCTCAACAGGAACAACATCTAGCTCTAATCCTCCAACTTGTTGGAAATACGTGAACTGAGTTACTTCCATTCCATCTAGCCATACTTCCCATCCTAATCCCCAAGCTCCTAAAGTTGGTGATTCCCAATCGTCTTCTACAAAACGTATATCATGCTTTAAAGGATCAATCCCTAAAACTTTTAACGATTCTAAGTATAACTCTTGAATATTATCTGGTGATGGTTTCATTATAACTTGGAATTGATGATGTTGATAAACCCTGTTTGGGTTCTCCCCATATCTTCCATCCTTTGGTCTTCTTGATGGCTCAACATATGCTATATTCCAAGGCTCTGGTCCTAAAGACATTAAAAATGTATTTGGGTTAAATGTTCCAGCTCCTGTTTCTATATCGTATGGATTTCCAATGATACACCCTTTTGAACTCCAATACTGCTGAAGAGCAAATATCATCTCTTGAAATGTCATTTCACTTCCTCCTAATTTCTCTTTTTGCTTTTACTTTCTAATAAGCTATCTATTATTATTAGAATAACTCCTATATTTATCCAAACATCAGCTAAATTGAATACAAATACCCATATCCCTCTAAAGTCGATCATATCAATAACAAAACCTCTATATATTCTATCGATTATATTACCAATTGCTCCACCTAAAATGAACGAGTACCCTAACTTTTCAACAACCGAAAACTTCTCTCTATTTTTGTAAAAATAAAACCCTAGTCCAAATATCACAACAACTGTAAGTATAGAGATTATATCTAACTTCCCTTGAAACATTCCGAAAGCTATACCTCTATTTTTTACATATGTTAGATGGAAAAAGTCCCCAATTACGGGGAACGTTTCTCCTTCTATTAACCAGGTGTCTATTTCATATTTTGAGATTTGATCTAGAAAAACTAATACAAATATTATCCCTATATATAACACAGCTCACCTCTTTGAATAATTAATCAACTAGTGCCGATGTACATCTTGGACAGATTGTTTCATGCTCAGGGTTAGTTCCTAACTCTGTCGAGTACTTCCAACATCTTTCACATTTTTCTCCGTCTGCATGCTCTACTTTTACAAATAAAGCTTCTTGCTCCTCACCTTTTACGAATGAATCATCTTTTTCATTAGTAATTACTAATTGAGAAACTATGAACACCTCTTCTAAAATCTCTTTATTCTCTTGTAAGAATCTCTCTAAATCTGCATCTGCTGCATTTAATATAACTTTTGCATCTAAAGAGTTTCCTATTATTTTATTTTCACCTTGTCTTGCTAACTCTAAAGTTTTGTTTACATCTTTTCTAAGTTTAGCAATCTCTTCCCACTTCGTATCTAACTCATCATTTAAGTATTGATCGTTGTTTGCATACCAGTCAGTTAATAGTACTGACTCAGAATCTTTTAATGACTCTGGTAATGTTTCCCAGATCTCTTCTGCAGTGAATGATAGAATTGGTGCAACCATTTTAGTTAAAGTTACTAAAACTTCTGACATTACTGTTTGAGCTGCTCTTCTCTCTTTTGAATCCGCTTTCTCTGTATATAATCTATCTTTGATTATATCAAGATAGAATGCTGACATATCAATTCCTGAGAAGTAGTGAATCTCTTGGAATAGGTTGTAGAACTCATACTTTTCATATGACTCTGTTACTGTTCTCTTTAATCTCTCTAACTTATTTAATGCCCACTTATCGATTTCCATTAAATCCTCATATGCTACTGCATCTGTTGCTGGATTGAAATCTGCTGAGTTTCCTAAGATATATCTAGCTGTATTTCTTACTCTTCTGTAAGCTTCCGCCATTTGCTTTAAGATGTTATCAGAGATTTTTACATCTTCGCTGTAATCTACTGAAGCACACCATAATCTTAATATATCTGCTCCGTAAACTTTGATTACATCTTGAGGTGCAACAACGTTTCCTACAGATTTAGACATCTTTTTACCCTCACCATCATTTACGAATCCGTGAGTTAGTAACATCTTGAATGGAGCATCTCCTGTTGATCCAACAGATGTTAATAGAGATGTTTGGAACCATCCTCTATGTTGATCTGATCCCTCTAAGTATAAATCAGCTGGTCTATGAAGTCCCTCTCTAGTTTCTAATACAGATCTATGAGAAACACCTGAATCGAACCAAACGTCCATTATGTTTGTTTCTTTTCTTAACTCTAAACCTTTTAAGTTATATTTTACTAAAAGCTCTTCTCCGATTAACTCTTCTGCTGAGTATTTAACCCAAGCTGCAGATCCTTCAGTTTTTACTATTCCAATAACTCTATCTAAAATCTCTCTTTCGAAGATCTCTTTTCCAGTTACTTCATTATAGAATACAGGAATTGGCACTCCCCAAGTTCTTTGTCTTGAGATACACCAGTCAGGTCTTGTCTCTAACATTGAACCAATTCTATTTCTTCCCCACTCAGGAACAAACTTAACGTCATCTAATGCTCTTAAAGCCTTCTCTCTTAAATCAGACCCTTCACATCTAATGAACCATTGCTCAGTTGCTCTAAAGATTACTGGAGTTTTTGATCTCCAATCATGTGGATAAGAGTGCTCAAACTCTTTGTAACTTAATAGATGTCCTGTTTCTGTTAAATGCTCAGCTATAACTTTGTTTGCTTTTTTATAGAATAATCCAGCAAATTGTCCAGCCTCTTCAGTTAAAACTCCTTTATTGTTGATTGGAGAGATAATTGGTAATCCGTATCTAACTCCTACAACATAGTCATCTTGACCGTGTCCTGGTGCTGTATGAACTACTCCTGTACCTGCTTCTGCAGTTACGTGAGTTCCTAAAACAACTTTTCCAGTTCTATCTAAGAATGGGTGCTTATAAGTTAAGTTTTCTAAGTCTGCTCCTACGAACTCTTTTACTAACTCTACTTCTTTTACTCCCATATCAAGGAACGCTTTATCTGCTAAAACTTTTGCTAAGATTAAGTTTCCTTTTTCTGTTTTGTATATTCCGTACTCAAACTCTCCGTTTAATGCTATTCCAGTGTTTGCTGGTAAAGTCCATGGAGTTGTTGTCCAGATAACTAAATAAAGTGATTCAGTCATTCCTAACTTTTCCATAATCTCTTCGTTAGCTTCCATCTTTACGTAGATTGATGGAGAAACGTGGTTTTTATACTCTATTTCTGCTTCTGCTAAAGCTGTTTCTGTTACTGGAGACCAGTAAATTGGCTTTAATCCTTTGAATATATATCCATTTTCATAAAGTTCTCCGAATACTTCTAATTGCTTTGCTTCATACTCTGGGTTTAAAGTTAGGTATGGATTATCCCACTCTCCTAAAATTCCTAATCTTTGGAATCCTTCTTTTTGAACTTCTACCCATTTCTTAGCATACTCTGTACACTTCTCTCTAATTTCAAGAGGTGACATCTCTTTCATTTTAGCACCTAACTCTTCACTCACTTTTAACTCGATTGGTAATCCATGAGTATCCCATCCAGGTACGTAAGGTACTGAATATCCAGATAATCTCTTATACTTTAAGATGATATCTTTTAAGATTTTGTTTAAAGCATGTCCTATATGGATTCCACCATTAGCGTATGGAGGTCCATCGTGAAGTATAAATGTTTTACTCCCCTTTTGTAATCCCTTTTCATAAATTTTTTGATCATCCCATTTTTTTAAGATGTTTGGTTCCTTCGTTGGTAAGTTCGCCCTCATTTGGAAACTTGTTTTCGGAAGGTTTAACGTTTTACCGTAATCTCTTTCTTCCATTAGACTTCCTCCTTATATGCATTTAATGTTATTTTTACTTCTGTACTATTCCCCTCTTCAGAGAAGTGCTTAATTACTCCACCATGATCTTTAATTATCTTATGAACAAAGAATAATCCTAATCCTAATGTTTGAGGAGAATAACTTACAAACGGTTCATAAATATCCTCTAACTGCTTAGCTGATATTCCCTCTCCATTATCAATAATTTTCAGCTCTATTTTTTCATTAATTCTTCTTTTAGATAGAATAATATCTATTCTTCTGTTATTCTTTTTATTTAAAAGAGCATTACAGGCATTTTCTATAAGCTCCTTAATAACCTTTTCAAGTTGCTTTCTGCTTCCTAGTACACTACCACTTGTAGCATTGAAAAACGAAACAGAAATATTTTCACTTTTAAATCTTTTACTATATTTTTCTATAGCTTCATTTATAATTTTATCTAAACAAACTCGCTCATACTGCTCTTCTTTTTCTTCAGAATAGAATTTTAAAGATTCATTATCCTCTTTAATTCTAGCTAAATATGGCTTTATTGTTGTTAATTCCTCTATTATCTTTTCACCTGGATTTTCAGAGTCAACACACTTTAGAAGTTTGTCAACAACTTCTCCTCTCAATTTTAAAAATCTTGTGGCTAACTTCTCTATCGTCATCACTCTTTGACTTTCTAAAGTATCTAGCACAATCTCTTTATTATTAATTCCTATCGAGAAGTTCATCGAAAGCAGATTTAGTAATTCTAGCTCCTCTTGATTTATACGAACATCTTTTGTATAGTTATCCACAAGGACAACTCCTGAAAACTTACCCGCTCCGTGGATAGGGAATATAAAGAAGTTCTTTAAACCAACAGCTTTTAAAACATCATTACCTAAATCATACTTATATCCATCGTCATTTTTATATATAATCTTTTGTTCTCTAAACGATTTCGCCAATAAACTTTCATTATTTATTGGAACTTTTGTAAATAGGATTAACTCTTTTAAATTTTTCAATTGGAATTTAAATCCTTTTCTACTCTCCTCTTTTAGAGTTCTATTGATAGATATTTCCTCTCCAATTAAATAGTCATTTTCTCTACTATATCTGAAATACATAGCTCTACTATAACCGAGCCCCACTTCAGATGTAAATCCATTAACTAATTTTTTAATAGTTTTGAAAGTATCCTGTTCTATATTCATTCCCATTAATAGTTTATCTATAGCTTCTATTTTTTCAATATTTCTAACTAACTCTTTATTTTGAATAGTTAAATCCTCTTGAGCTACATTTAATTTCTCAATCATCTCTTTAAACGAAATCGATAAAGTTCTAATCTCACCTTGACCAACGACTTTAATATCCTCAACCTTTTCTCCATTAGAAATTTTATCAGCTAAATCCGCTATCTGACTAAGAGGTAGCAGTAATTTTCTAAATACCTTACTTGAAACTGTAGAACTTATTATCATTATTAGTAAAACTAATATTCCTATATAGATAGCTGTCATCAGTTTTTCCTCAGTCACCTTTTCTTTTGAAAGAGATATTACAAAACTTCCTAAATAACTATCATTATAACCTATTAAATTGTAAATTCCTACATAATATGATAAACCATTAATCTTTTTGTTTAAATAATAATTTTTATAATCTTTTCTTAATATCTCTCTATAGGTTCTATGTGAGAAAAAGAATTTTGCTTGAAGCTCAGATTTGTCAGAACTATTGGTTACAAAATAAACCTTATCTTTCGAGCTTAATTCTAGTCCTTCTGTCAATGAAGTTAAAAAATCTTTATTGATTGGTATTGAAACCACCAAGTAGTATGTAATATCTTCAGTTCCATAAGGAATTACTACTCTTCCATAGATTTTACCTTGAACTTCTGCTAGATAATATCCTAACTCTTCAAACTCTTTTTTAGTAGAGGTTTCAAGTAAAATATGAATATTATCCTCAGTTAGAGTTCCTAGATTCCCCTTATTTCCATATTCCGCTAAAAGCTCTCCATCAGAAGAGATTATAGTTATTACAGAGTTATAATAGTTTCTAAAATCCTCTTTTAAAAGATTATATTTTAACATTTCAGCAACTTTTTGGTTACCTTCATTTATTCTATATTTTGCAATCTCTTTATAAACATCATTTCGAATCTCTCCAAAATATGATTTATAGTTTCCCATAAGAAGATTCATTTTATTTTTAGTTGTATCTTCTACCCTTTGCTCCATGTCTTGAAAGGATGTTAATATTACAACTACAGCAATTAAAATTGAGGTTAAAAATATTGCTATATCATTGTAAAAAATTATTTTTATCAACAATGAATTTTTTTTTATTCTCATCCTCTAAATCCCCTTTTTAGTAAGTCCTACTCTTTCCCTCTCTCTATCAATATCTTTTATCTTAACTTTTATAATCTGCCCAACAGCAAGAACTTTGCTTGGATCATCTATAAATTTATCCGATATTTCAGAAATATGAAGTAAAGCATCGTTTTTTAAACCTATATCTATAAAGGCACCAAATTTAATAACATTTCTAACAGTTCCTTCTAATTCCATTCCTGGTTGAAGGTTATCTATATTTAAGATATCTGATTTTAAAATAGGTTTTTGAATACTATCTCTTGGGTCTCTTCTCTCTTTGATTAGAGCCTCAAAAATATCTTTTACTGTTTCATGACCATACTCATTCTCTTTTGCAAATTTACCATAATCAAATCCTAATAAAATCTCTTTAGCTTTTGCTAAATCCTTTTCATATTCATCTAGTGATAAGCCCACACATTTTAATATCTGTTCAGCTATCTTATAAGACTCTGGATGGATTATCGTGTTGTCCAAAGGATTTTCCCCGTCAAGAATAACTAAGAATCCCGCCATCTGCTCGTAAGCTTTAGCTCCCAATCCTTTAACTTTTAAAAGTTGTTTTCTATTCTTAAAGTTTCCATTATCCTTTCTATACTCAACTATACTTTTAGCAACACTCTTTTTTACTCCAGATACAAATGATAAAAGTGCCCAAGAAGCAGTATTTACATTTACCCCAACATTGTTTACAACAAGCTGAATAATCTCTTCTAATGATAAATCTAATCTTTTTTGATTAACATCATGCTGGTACATTCCTACTCCGATAGATTTAGGATCAATCTTAACCAGTTCAGCTAATGGATCTTGAATTCTTCTTCCTATAGATATAGCTCCTCTTACTGTTACATCTAAATCTGGAAACTCTTCAACTGCAATTTTTGAAGCTGAATATATAGAAGCTCCCGCTTCATTTCCAATTAAATATTTAACATCAGAGTCGATATTTTTAAGAACACCTGCAACAAAACTTTCTGTTTCTCTTGAGGCTGTTCCGTTTCCTATAACAATTATATCAATATTATATCTTTTAATAAAATCCTTCATTTTTCTTTCAGCATCTTTTAGTTGATTCTCATGATGCATCGCTTTTACAAGATAGAATACTGTATTTTCTCTAAAGAATCCATCCTTATCTATAATAGCTACTTTACATCCCGTTCTATACCCAGGATCTAAAGCTAATATATTTTTCTCATGTAGAGGTGGCTGCATTAAAAGGTTTTTTAAATTTTCTTTAAATACTAATATCGCTTCATCCTCTGCCTTTTCAGTTAATATATTTCTAACTTCTCTTTCAATAGAAGGTAAAATTAATCTATCAAGAGCATCTATTACAATCTCTTTATGAAGATTGTTTAACTCTTTATTTTTAAAATCTTTTAATAGGTATCTTTCAACACTCTCTCTATCTTTCTCTTCAAAATTTAAAGATATTGTCAATATACCCTCATTTTCTCCTCTATTTAAAGCTAAAACTCTGTGAGATAAGGCCTTTGTTACAGGTTCTGTATACTCATAATAATCTTTGTATATCTGTTTTACATCTAACTCTTCAGCTTTTTTAGTTTTTTTAGCAACTATAGAAGCTTTTTTTAACATGTCTTCTCTCAATCTCTCTCTGTACTCTAAAGTTTCAGATAAATTTTGAGCTACAATTAATTTTGCACCTTCAATAGCTTTTTCTACATTTTCAACCTCTTCTGTTATAAAAAGTTGACTCTCTTGTTCTAGTTCACTTAATGATTTCAATGTATAAAGCTTTTCAGATAAAGGCTCTAATCCTTGCTCTTTTGCTACGTCAGCTTTTGTTTTTCTTTTCTTCTTGTAAGGGAAATAAATATCCTCTACTGTTTGAAGCTTTTGTGCTGATATAATCTGTGATTTTATTTCATCAGTCAGCTTTCCTTGCTCATCAATTAATCTGATAACCTCTTCTTTTCTTACTTCTAAGTTTCTAAGATAAGTTATTGACTCAGATATTTTCAAAATGTTTGTTTCATCTAAATTTCCAGTAACTTCTTTTCTATATCTTGCAATAAACGGAACCGTTGCTCCTTCATCTAAAAGTTTTACCGTATTAGTAACTTGCTCAACAGTCAATCCTGTTTCTTTTGCAATTCTATTAAAGAGTGTATCCATTAATCCATCTCCTTTTCATAGTTGAATTTACCTTGTATTATACCATATTTTGATAATCAATGTCTAACACAAACAGAAAAAAAAGGTGCCTTTTCAGGCACCTAAATTTATGCAATTAGTTTTTCTTTGCAGCTTCGAACTTTGCCCAAACACCAGATTTGTCTAATAAAGACTTAACTGTTCTTGTAGGTTGTGCTCCGTTCATAAGGAACTTTACGATCTCCTCTTCTTTAAGAGTTACTTTTCCTTCTTCTAATGGATAGTAGTTTCCTAAGTAAGCTACTGCCTTTCCATCTCTTCTTGATAAAGCTTCCATTGCAGCTATTCTGTATACAGGTCTCTTTTTGCTTCCCATTCTAGTTAATCTTAATTTTAACATCTAAAATCACTTCTCCTTCTTATATTTCTATTTTTTTATTTTTGGTATTACTTCTACTTCTCTATTTAAAATGGAAACTTCATTCCACCTTTTCTTCCACCCATTCCAGGAAGTTGTGGGAACTTTCCAGTTGAGAACATCTTCATCATCTCTCTCATCTGTTCGAACTGCTTCAGTAATTTATTTACATCTGCTACATCCGTTCCACTACCCTTAGCTATTCTTTGCTTACGACTAGCTTTTAATATCTCTGGCTTTTTTCTTTCCTCTTTAGTCATCGATTGAATAATGGCTTCAACTTTTTTCATCTCTTTTTCAGCTGGTGCTAAATCTCCGATTTGACCCATACCTGGTATCATCTTTAGAATACTACCTAGCGATCCTAGCTTTTTAATATTTTGCAGTTGTTTTAAAAAATCATCTAAGTCAAACTTTTGAGTTCTGATTTTCTCTTCAAGAGATTTTGCATCCTCTTCTCCAATAGCTTCTTGAGCTTTTTCAACTAAAGAAACCACATCTCCCATTCCTAAAATTCTTGATGCCAATCTTTCAGGATGGAACAGTTCTAAATCATCTATCTTCTCTCCAGTTCCAACAAATTTAATAGGCTTTCCAACTACTGATTTCACTGACAGCGCAGCTCCACCTCTTGTATCTCCATCAAACTTTGTAAGTACTACTCCATCAATGCTAAGTGCATTGTTAAATGATTGTGCAAGATTTACTGCATCTTGTCCTATCATTGCATCTACTACTAAAAGAATCTCTTGAGGTCTAACAACTTTCTTAACCTCTTTTAACTCTTCCATCAGCTTCTCATCTATATGTAATCTACCAGCAGTATCTATTATTAAATACGTTGCTCCAGACTCTTTAGCTTTTTCTAATCCTCTTTCACAAATACCTACTGCATCGTTACTTCCAATTTCAAAGTAAACATCTGCTCCTATTTGTTGAGCTAAAACCTCTAATTGCTTCATAGCTGCAGGTCTATATATATCTGCTCCTATTAAGAAAGGTTTTTCGCCTTGTTTTTTTAAGTACTTCGCCAATTTACCTGCAAACGTTGTTTTACCTGCTCCTTGAAGACCAGCTAACATAACTACAGTTGGATTCTTAGCACTTTTTGTAAGTCTTGAGTTAGTTCCTCCTAAAAGTTCTATTAACTCATCGTTTACTATTTTAATAAATTGTTGTCCAGGATTAATCCCTGTTAAAACTTCAGCTCCAACAGCTTTCTCTTGAATTTTTGCAACAAATTCTTTAACAACTTTGTAGTTTACATCGGCCTCTAGTAAAGACATTCTAACTTCACGTAAAGCCTCTTTTATATTACTTTCGCTTAGTTTTCCATGACCTCTTACTTTTTTCATTATGTCTTGGAATCTATTTCCTAAA
>JBOFRT010000114.1:0-1513 GCA_051651165.1 Cetobacterium sp. | reverse complement strand
TGGAACTATTGAAAGTCTTTGGGCTGCAAATATGGATTTGTTAGATAGCTCAAACCCTATTGATCTTTTTGATAAAAATTGGAGAATATATTCTCAAGCTACAAATAAACCTGGTCATCTTCTTGAAGAAACTGCTGTTATTAAAAATTCTATTATTTCAGAAGGATGTATCATAAAAGGTGAAGTTATTAACTCTATAATATCATCTGAAGTTTTTGTAGAAGAGGGGGCTAGAGTTCATAATAGTGTAATTTTAGCTGGGGCAGTTTTAAAAGAGGGAAGTTTTGTTAATAGAATAATTTTAGGTGAAAATGTTGTTGTTGAAAAAAATGAGCATTTTGGTAGAAAGGATGAAATTCTATTTATCAGCGGGGGGGATGAATAATGTTAGCAAAATATACTGGAGTTATTACTTCTTTTGAAAATAAAGATCTTTTAAAAACTTTAACAGCACATAGAGGAATTGCTACTGTTCCCATTGCAGGAAAATATAGAGCTATTGATTTTCCACTATCATATATGAAAAATGCTGGAATTAGAAATATACATATTCTTACAGGTAAAAATTGTCGATCTTTAAGAAACCATCTAGATGTTGCTAAATCTTGGGGATTAAATAGAAAAAATGGTGGACTTACAATACATAATGGAGATGCTGAAAGTGATACCGAACTTTTAGTTGAAAACTTCGATGATCTTTTAAAATCTAAAGATGAGATGATTGTTATTGCTCCAACTTATATGGTTGCAAATATAGATTTAGATAAAGCTATTGAGTTTCATGAATTATCTGAAGCTGATGTTACAATTATATATAAAAATATTCCTGAACCATCAGAAAATTTTCTTGGTTGTGATATTTTAGAGTTTAACGAAAAAAATCATTTGACAAGAGCTTGTGCTAATTTTTTACCTAAGAAAAACCAAAATATATCAATGGAAATATTTTTAATAAAGAGATCTCTATTAATGGCCTTAGTTATGTCTAGACCACATAATCAGATAGCTTTAAAAGATATTATCTATAGAAGTAAGAATAATCTAAAAATTATGGGATTTGAGCATAAAGAGTACCTCTCTTGTTTAAACTCACTCGCTAATTATTTTAGAACTAATATGGATTTAATAAACTCTAAAACTTTAAAAGAAATTTTCTTTAATGAAAATAGACCAATTTTTAGTAAAGTTAAAGACTCAATTCCTACTCATTATTTAAGCGAAGAGATTGTAAAAAATTCTATTATTTCCAATGAGTGTTTTATTGAAGGAACCGTTATTAATAGTGTACTTTCTAGATATGTAAATATAGAAAAGGGAGCTCGAGTAGAAAATTGTATCATTCTTCAAAATTGTACTATAAAAGCTGGTACACACTTAAAGAATATTATTGTTGATAAAAATGTTGTTTTAGAAGAAACAGAGTTAGAAGGAAACCCTTCATATCCTCTTGTTATTCAGAAAAAATATAAATTTTAACTTTTACAAGGAGGAAGGAAGATGAAAAATATTAATC
>JBOFRT010000113.1:0-2005 GCA_051651165.1 Cetobacterium sp. | reverse complement strand
CAAATATTTGGAAAGAATTAATAAAGGACATTACAGTAACAAAGAATAAAGATGGACTAAGTAAAGGTAAAGTTATCTTAAAAAAACAAGTAACAGGACCAGCGCCATCTATTTTTGCAGCTTCATAATACATTTTAGGAATACCTTGTAAACCAGCAAGAAGTATAACCATGTTATAGCCTATATTTGACCAGATAGCAACAACTATAACGGCATATAAAGCTGTTTGAGGATCTGATAACCAAGCTCTAGGTTCAAATCCAAAGTTACTTAAAAATTGATTTAGAATACCAAACTCTTTATTGTACATCCATCTCCAAACCATAGCTATAGCAGTAGGCATTGTAACAGCAGGTAAAAAATATAAAACTCTATAAATAGTAAGACCTTTAATTTTACTATTTAACATAGTTGCAACTAAAGTAGAGCAAGTTATTCCTAAAGGAACAGAAAATAAAACATACACAAAAGTATTTTTTAAAGCTTGATACATTTTAGGATCATATATTAATTTTTCGTAATTCTTAAAACCAATAAATTTAAATTGCCCAAAAGCACCAAGATTAGTTAAACTAAAATATAAATTTTGAAAAAATGGAAATATATAAAAAATTCCAATTCCAAGAACTAAAGGGGCAATCATAAGATATGCCCACATACTATTTTGAAATTTATCTTTTCTCATAATTAAGCTTCCTCTTTTAAAATAGCATTCATTTTTTCATTTATGATTTCACAAGCCTTTTCAGGTGTTAACTCTCCCATCCAAACTTTATTAAGATACTCGTTCATAACGTCTTCCCATTTACCTGTATTTAAAGATGCTGGATATTCAATTCCGTTAGGCAGCATATTCGAGTAACCATGTAAATTTAGATTAGGGTATGAGTCTGTCCAAATCTCTTGTGATTCAATATAGGCAGGAATAACTATCCCACTTTTAGCTTGAATGTCATGTGAATCTTTACTAGATAAGTATGTCACTAATTTTTTAGCTTCTTCAGGATGTTTAGTTTGAGAGTAAATAGCATATCCAAGTCCGTGAATAATAGCAGCATCCTTAGTTTTTAAAGGTAATTTTACTAAATCAACTTTGTCTTTTATAATCTCATTTTTCATATACTGTTTAACCATCCAAGAGCCAGAGTATGTCATAGCAACCTTTTGAGATTGGAAAAGATCAGAAGATCTAGTATCTGCAATTTCGCCAAGACTAGGAATAACTTTTTCATCAAGAAGTTGTTTGATCTCTTTTACTGCAGCTATAGTGTTAGGATCTGAAAAGCCACTAGTTTTCTTATCAGGAGATATTACTCTTCCTCCAAATTGAGATATTATTTCATAATAATCCTCTTGACCAGAAAAACCAAGTGCCAACCCATAATTTCCAGTTTTATTTTTAATTTCCTTAGCAGTTGTAATCATGTCATCCCAAGTCCAGTTATCATTAGGATATTGTAATTGTAAAGAATCAAAAAGTTCTTTATTATACCAAAGAGCAGTAGTATCAATATCTTTTGGGGCAGCCATAAGTTTGTTGTCGTAAGTATACATTTTAATCATACCTTCAGGAAAAGCTTCAGTATTTATAGATTTGTTATTAGCTAAATCTTGAATAGGAAGAATCATATTAGCTTTAGCATATTTTGTAAAATTTGGAGCATTAATCCAGAAGATATCTTGAAGTTGTCCACCAGTAGCAGCAGTTTCAAGTTTAGTCCAATACTGAGAGAAAGGTGTAATTTCTACAACTACTTTTACACCAGGGTTTTCTTTTTCAAAATTACTAATCATACTTTCTATAACAGGTTTTTGATTGGCATCCCAAAGAGCAAGTTTTAAAACTTTTTCTTTATTAGTCGTAGATTTTTCATCGCTACCGCAACCTGTAAAAGAAGTTAAAAGACCCAAACTTAATAATGATAAAATAAATTTTTTCATAATACCCCCTTAAAATTGTATACGTATTCATAATTATTTGATAAAATATACCTCATAGAATAAG
>JBOFRT010000112.1:0-1477 GCA_051651165.1 Cetobacterium sp. | reverse complement strand
TTAAATACAGAATTAAGCGAGTCAGAAATAGATGATAAAAGTTCTCTATTATTAAGAAAAAAAGATCGAAGTTCCTTAGGAATCGTAAAGAGAAGATGCTTATGTTTCTGATTAATCATTTGTTGATTAAGTTTATTGGCCCAATTTTCGGTATATATTTTAGAACAACAGGGACAAAATTTAGTTTTACAAGTAACGGGTTTACATGCGCGTGAACCACAATGTGGACATTGATATTCTATTCTAGCAAAATCAAAATTTTTGCAGTTAATGGATTTAAAGACAGTATCTTTAATGTGATTAAAGTAATCTTTAGAAAAAAACTCTTGAATAGAATTTAAAATATTAGTATAATTGACAGAAGTAAAAATTTGTTTAATAGTATACATGGTGTAACTATTATATCAAAAAATTAGCTCTGTCACAAAAGTGGCAGAGCTTTTTTTATTATTTAGGAAATTATAATTTTTTGAAATTGTCCTTAAAAATTGTAAAAACTAAGATTTAGCTAATAAATCTATTAAAGTTAATCTAGTATTTTACTTTGTAGAAAAGCAAAATACCACAGCTACCTGTGGTTAGAAAATTTAAATTTTCTTCTTGAGTCTAAAATCGAAAATGCCATATTTTTTATGAAAAAATAGAGTTAAGTTCATATTAGACCCACATTGAAGGCATTTTAATGGATTGACACCAAGCCATTTTTCTATGCGCTCAGCCCAAGTAAGTTTTCTAATAATATTTTGTTTTTTTAAGTATTTAAGTTTTATTAAAATTTTTAACTCTTGTGAGAAGTTTCTGGAATAAAGACCGTATCTTCTAATCATTTTAAAACCTTTAGGAGGAATGTGAGCAACTAATTGTTTAATGAACTTTTCTACTGAAAGTTCAAGAAACACTTTATTTGTTTCAGGAAGTTGTTCATACCAAAAAGTAACAGTATTACCATTAAAATTAGTGATTCTATACTCAGCTAAAGGAGGACGAGCGAGATATCTACCTAAATATTTGAGAGCATTTAAAGAGTTGAAAACTTCAGTTCCTTTAACATCAACAAAAAAATCGATTTGATTTTTCCAAATAGAATTGAGGATATTTAAAAGCTTTTGATTATTAGGAAAAGCTTCTTTTAAAGTTGTAGTAACAATATATTTCCAAGAATTTTTAAAAAGTGAATATGGTAAAAAATCAACAGGTTTCCATAGTAAGCTTTCTTTGAATCCACCACAAGTAATTAAGATGTGTAGATGCGGATTAAAATTAGATTTTCTACCAAAGGTATGGAAAAAAGTAATGTATCCAAAATGAGTTATTTTATATTTTTTCCAAAAGTGATCTTTAAATACAGAATTAAGCGAGTCAGAAATAGATGATAAAAGTTCTCTATTATTAAGAAAAAAAGATCGAAGTTCCTTAGGAATCGTAAAGAGAAGATGCTTATGTTTCTGATTAATCATTTGTTGATTAAGTTTATTGG
>JBOFRT010000111.1:0-21501 GCA_051651165.1 Cetobacterium sp. | reverse complement strand
GATAGCAGCAGCAGCTTATTACAAATTGAATTATGGAAAAGGTGAAATTTTTGCAGATTTAACTTTGAATGGAAAAGCTACATTAGATATAATGAAAGATTAGAAAATACCCCAAATTTTGGGGTATTTTAATTTTTATGATATAATTTTTATACAAAGAAAGCTAGAAAACTAGAGTTATTTCAAAAGCTATTTAACATTGAAAAACTCTTGAAAATATGGTAAAATTTTTGGATAACAATGTGTTATTTTGGAGGTAAAATGAAAATATATATTGCTCCACTAGCTGGAGTTACAGATTATACATTTAGAGGAATTTTAGATGAGTATAAACCAGATCTTATGTTTACAGAGATGGTAAGTATAAATGCCTTAGAGATGGAAAACGAAAAGACTTTAAATCAAATCTTAAAAATAAGAGATGGTGAAGCTGTTCAGATATTTGGAAGAGATGTGGACAAAATGGTTCATAGTGCTAAATACATAACTGAAAAGTTAGGAGTAAAGCATATAGATGTAAATGCAGGTTGTCCTGTGAATAAGATAATAAAAAATGGATATGGAGCAGCTTTACTAGAGGATCCAGATCATATAAAGAAAATTTTATGTGAAATAAAAGCTAATATAGCTGATGATGTTGATTTATCACTGAAAACAAGAGTTGGATATAAAGGGTTAAAGCAACATAAGTTAGTAGGACAGATAGCTGAAGAAGCTGGATGTAAACATATTACAATTCATGGAAGAACAAGAGAGCAGATGTACAGTGGAACCGCAGATTGGGAACTTATAAAAGAGGTAAAAGAGAGTGTAAATATAGAGGTTATAGGTAATGGAGATATATTTACAGCTGAAGATGCTTATGAAAAAGTAAAATATTCAGGAGTAGATGGGATAATGCTAGCTAGAGGGATATGTGGAAACCCTTGGCTGATTAAACAAATAAAAGAAAAGTTTGAAACAGGAGAGGTTCAAACAATTTTAACACCAGAGATGAGATTGGATATGGCTATAAAGCATACTCTTCAAGCTAAATTAGATAATCCAGATAAAAAGTTTCTATTTGAATTAAGAAAACATCTTTGTTGGTATTTAAAAGGAATAAGAAATGGAGCATTCCTGAAAGGGGCTATAAATCAGATAGATAGTTATGATGAGTTAGTAGCTCTATTAGAGAAAGCAAAGGAAAATTTATAGTAAGGAGAAGTGATTTTTTGTCAGCAGATACGCCATTAATGGCTCAATATAAAGAGATAAAAGAACAAAATCAAGAGAGCATTCTATTTTTTAGATTGGGTGATTTCTATGAGATGTTTTTCAATGATGCAGTAGTTGCATCAAAAGAGTTAGGATTAACTTTAACAAGTAGAAACAAAGAGAAAGGTATGGAGGTTCCCCTAGCGGGAATCCCCTATCACTCATCGGCAGGGTATATAGGAAAGCTTGTGGCGAAAGGATATAAGGTTGCTATATGTGAACAAGTTGAAGATCCAAAAGCCACAAAAGGGTTGGTAAAAAGAGAGGTAGTTAGAGTAATAACTCCAGGAACAATAATTGATACCGAGTATTTAGATGAAAAAAGTAATAACTACTTAATGGGAGTTGTACTAAAAAAAGATATCATAGGATTGACATATATAGATATAACAACTGGAGAGTTTGTAGCTAGTGAAAAACCAAAAACAGAGGATTATGTCTATAAAATTTTAGGTGAGATAAATAAAGTTTCTCCAAGAGAGGTTCTAATTGATGAAGTTTCTTACCCAGAGTTAGAAAAAGAGTTGAAACAATTTGCTCAACTGAATAAAATAAATATTAACTCTTGCTTAAAAGTAAAAAAAAGTGAAGAGTATTTAAAAGAGTATTTTAAGATTATCTCTTTAGATAGTTTCGATTTAAACGGAAAAGTTGTAGCAGTAGAAGCTGCAGCAATGGTATTAGATTATGTGTTGGAATTACAAAAAGGAAATGAGATTCCAGTAGATAAAATAGTATATACAGGTAGTGAAGATATTATGGAGTTAAATCTGACTACTCAAAGAAATTTAGATATTGTAGCATCGACGAGAGAAAATGGAGTGTTAGGTACTTTACAATGGGTTTTAGATAGTTGTAAAAGTTCAATGGGAAGTAGACTTTTAAAGCATTTCTTAAAGAATCCATCAATTTCAAAATCGATAATTTTAGATAGACAAAGTGATATTGATTTCTTCTATGAGAATGTTCTTTTGAGAGAAGAGGTTAGAGAGAGATTAAAAGATATATATGATATTGAGAGAATTATAGGAAAGCTAGTTTTAGGAAATGAAAATGCAAGAGATTTAGTAGCTTTAAAAAAATCTATTTTAAATAGTTTAGATATATACAAGGTATTAAAAGGTGCTCCAATTTTTGAGATAGCTTTAGATGAATTAGTTAAAATATACAATTTGATAGAAAGAGCTATAAAGGATGAAGTTCCATTTTCTGTTAGAGAGGGTGGAATGATAAAAGAGGGATATAACTCTGATTTAGATGAACTGCATAACATCTCTAACAATGGAAAAGATACTATTTTAGAGATTGAAAATAGAGAGAGAGAAAGAACAGGAATTAAAGGTCTAAAGATAAAATATAATAAAGTTTTTGGATATTTTATAGAGATTACAAAAGCAAATATTCATTTAGTACCAGATGATTATATAAGAAAGCAAACTTTAGCTAATGCTGAAAGATATATTGTTGAAGATTTAAAGATTTATGAAGAGAAAGTTTTAAATGCAAAGGATAAGATTGAAAATCTAGAGTATATGTTATTCAAAGATATTTCAGAAGAGGTAAAAGCGTATAGAAAGGTTCTTCATGAGTTAGCTTATAAAATAGCGTATTTAGATGTAGTTTCAAACTTTGCATACATTGCAACTAAAAATGGATATGTTAAGCCTGAGATAACTACAGATGGAGAGTTAGAAATTATAGGAGGAAGACATCCTATAGTTGAGCAATTAGTAGGTAGAGAAAAGTTTATAAAAAATAGTATTGTTCTAAATAATGAAAAAAACCTTATAATCTTAACAGGACCGAATATGTCGGGAAAATCTACTTATATGAAACAGGTTGCATTAATTCTAATTATGGCACATATGGGTTGTTATGTTCCAGCTGAATATGCTAAAATAGGAATAGTGGATAAAATATTTACAAGAATTGGAGCAAGTGATGATTTAGTGACTGGGCAATCTACATTTATGTTAGAGATGAGTGAAGTTGCTAATATTGTAAATAGCTCAACAAAAGATTCATTTATTATTTTAGATGAGATTGGAAGAGGAACTTCAACTTTTGATGGAATATCAATAGCTACAGCAATAACAGAGTACATTCACGATAATATTGAAGCTAAAACTATATTTGCAACTCATTACCATGAATTGACTCAATTAGAATCAAAATTAAATAAGTCAGCAAACTTTAGAATTGAAGTAAAAGAGGATGAAAAAGAAATTACTTTTTTAAGGGAGATTGTTAAAGGCGGAGCGGATAAATCTTATGGAATAGAGGTTGCTAGATTAGCAGGACTTCCAAAAGAGATTCTAGAAAGAGCTAAAGAGATGCTAAAAGTTTTAGAAAATAGAAAGATGATTATAGAAAAAAAGGTAAAAAAAGAGCAATTGATATTATTTGGAGATTTCAAAGAGGAAGTAAAAGAGGAACCAGTAAAAAAAATAGAAGAAAATATTGTTCAGTTGGAAAATGAAGAAAGAATAGTTCTACGTCTTTTAAAAGAGGCTGAGTTAGATAAAATGACACCTTTGGATGCCTTTTTAAAGCTGAATGAGTTAAAACGTATCTTAAACTAGGAGGCAGTATGGATAAGAAAAAGTTGGCCTATAGAATTGTTATAGCAGCAGCGTTGGTTTTGGGATATTTCAATTATTTTGGTGATGAGAAAAAAATAGAGAAAAAAGAGGAAATAATAGAAACAACAGGTGCAGTATATGATACAGAGGGTTATCATATAGAAGCAGAAAAACAGAAAGATTTTATAAAGACAAATGAAACAACTTTTGAAAAAGCAAAGGCAGTTCTAGATGGAATGATTTTAACGGGAGATAATGCAATTTTAGATGCAGGAAAAAACCTTTTATTGAAATCTAATATTCTTGGAAAAAGTTTAAATGGTTGGGAGTTTGAAACTCAAGAAGCTAAGTATACGAAAGAAAATGGAGAGATAGAATCAACGATAGGTGTAACAGCTTTTAATAAAGAGCAGGAATTAGAAGTTTCTGGAAAGAATTTTAAAAGTGATTTAAAAATGGAAAATGTAACTTTATCTGGAGATGTAAGCTTTAAAACAAAGAATATAACACTATCGGCTCAACAAGCTAAGTATAATGATAAAGATAAAATTATGAATATAGAGGGACAAGCATTTTTATCAGGAAGTAATCTAGGCGATGGCTCAGGGATTTTAAGTGGAAACTTTAAAGGGTTAAGATATGATACGAAAACAAATGTATTAACTAGTTCAAATCCTTTTGAATTGGATTATAACGGAATAAAGTTATATGGAGAGGATTTAAGTTTAAATGATAAAACTGAATCTTTTAAAATTAGTAAAAATGTGTATGTAGTAGCAGATGGATATAAAATTGATATGGAAAGTATAACTTCAGATGGTGGAGATAATATCAATTTCAATGGAAAGATTAAAGGTAGTAATGGAGTATACTCTTTTGTAGGTGATGATGGAATTTACAACAAAGTAACTAAGAAGTTAGTTATAAAAGGAGATGTAAATGGAACCGATAGCGATGGAGGAAAGTTAAAAGCTGATATGGCTATATACTCAACAGATACAAAAGATCTTGAGTTAATATCGGATAAAAATATAGAGTATGCAAGTCCGACTAATAAAATCTTAACTAAAAATTTAAAATATCAAACAGTAACAGGAGAGCTTTATTTAAAAGATGGATACTCATACTTTAGTGATCAATATGACAGCAAAGGAGAAAGCTTCTTTTATAATAAGCTGACTGGAAAAGGTTATGTTTTAAAAGGAACAATAAAAGATTTAGTTGAAAATCAAACTGCTTCAGGAGACAGAGTTGATTTTGATAGAGATGAAGAAAGTTATTTAGTCGATGGAGATGCTCATTTTGAGGATGGAAACTATATTTTTGAAAGCTCAAAGGTAGATTATTTAGGAAAAAAAGGATTTGTTTATCTGCCTGAAAAGTATATTTTAAAAAGAAAACTTGAAAAAGATAGCTTTGAAGGATTGAAGGGTGAATATAATTTAACAACAGAGATATTTAAATCTTTTGGAGCATTTAAATATGTAAGTACAAATAACTCTGTAGAAGGAACAAACTTAGAGTTTAATCAAAAAACAGGAATAGGAACTGTAGAGAAAGATTTAGTAGCTATAGACAAAAAGGGTGAAACTAAAGTTGTTTCAACAACTGGTGAATTTAAAGAAAATGAGTTTGTAAAAATGAGAGATAAACTTGTTCTAACAAGTGGAGATGTTGTTGCTAATGCAAATTCAGCTGATTATCAAATTAAAGATCAAAAGATTTATATACCAGGAGAGATTATATTTGAAGATATTGTTAAGAAAAGCAATGGAAAAATGTACAATGGTGTGTATGAAACTGATAAAAAAATATTCACTGGTGAAAAATTTAGTGGAAAAGATGTGAAGAATGCTTCAAAAAGTGATATAATAAAGTACTTTGTTTCTCAGGGAGAGTTTATATTAGAAGGTAATGCAGAGATTAAAGATGATATTTCAACTTTAAAGGGTGAGCGGTTACAATATAATCAAAATACTGAAATAGCAAAATCAAATCTGCCTATAAATATAAAGTATACAGATTATAATATCGATATGAAAAATGGAGAGTTAAATAAAAAAAGTAGTTATTTAACAGGAGAAACAGTAGTTATAAAATCTAATTTAAATGAAGAATTTAAAGGAGATAGAGTTGAGGGTACTTTAAATAATATGAATTTAGATTTCATTGGGAATGTTTCAGGTAGAATCTATCAAGATGGTGTTCCTGTAAACTTTAAAGGAGATTTCGTAAGAGCATATTTTAAAAAGAATGCTACTGGTAAGAACGAGATTCAAAGAGTTGAAATTAGAAAAAATGCTGTTGTTGAAAAAGAAGGAACGACACTTTATTCAGATTATTTAGAGATTCAACCAGAGAAAAAATTAGTGTTTGGAAAAGATAATACAAAAGTTATCATGAAAGATGCGAATGGAGTAGTAACAACAGTAACTGCAAATATAATGACTGGAAATCTTAATACAGAGGTAATCGATTTAGTAGGAAAAGTTGTTATTGTAAGAAAAGATAAAGATAAAACTTTAAATGCGACTTCAACAAAAGCTAAGTTAAAAAACAAAGAAAACTTAGCAGAGTTAAGAGGCGATGTATTCGTTGATGATGGAGATTCAATTATAACTGCCGATGAGGTTGATTATGATATGAAAACGAATAAAGCTAAAGCTAGAGGAAATGTATTTGTAGACTATAAAGCAAATGAAAGTAAAAGTATCACTAATAAAAATCAAATAAATTCAGGATATAACAAAATTATAAAAAAATAAGGAGAATCTATGAGAAGTATAGTTGCTCAAGGTTTATGTAAAAGTTATAAAAAGAGACAAGTTGTTAATGAAGTGAGTTTAGAGGTTAAAAAAGGTGAGATTGTAGGCCTTTTAGGACCAAACGGAGCTGGAAAAACAACAACGTTTTACATGATAACCGGGATTGTAAAGCCTGAAAAAGGTGAAGTTTTTATAAATGAAGTGGATATAACAGATTATCCAATGTACAAAAGAGCTGACATGGGAATTGGATATCTAGCTCAAGAACCATCTATTTTTAGAAATCTATCTGTAGAAGATAATATATTAGCTATATTAGAGATGAAGGGATTACCTAAAAGCGAGCAGGTAAAAAAAATGCAAGAGCTTTTAGAGGAGTTTAAATTGACTCATGTAGCAAAATCGATGGGATACTCTCTTTCTGGTGGAGAGAGAAGAAGAGTTGAAATAGCTAGAACTATAGCTAATGATCCTGATTTTATCTTACTAGACGAACCTTTTGCTGGAGTTGACCCAATAGCAGTTGAAGATATTCAACAGATTATTAGATACTTAAAACAAAGAGGTTTGGGAATATTAATAACAGATCATTCGGTTAGAGAAACTCTATCCATCACAGAGAAAGCCTATATAATGGCCAATGGAAAAGTTTTAATAAGTGGAACTCCAGAAGAGATAGCCAATAATGAAATGGCTAAAAAAGTTTATCTAGGGGAAAACTTTAAATTAGATTAAATAAAATTTTTTAAAAATATAGCGGAGGAAACAAAAATATGTTAACAGGTAATCAAATTAGAAGTCAATTTATAAAGTTTTTTGAAGAAAAAGCTCATAAGCATTTTGAAAGTGCATCACTTATTCCTGATGACCCAACTCTTTTATTAACAGTTGCAGGAATGGTACCATTCAAGCCTTATTTCTTAGGGCAAAAAGAAGCACCAACTCCAAGAGTGACAACTTATCAAAAATGTATTAGAACAAACGATCTAGAAAATGTTGGAAGAACAGCTAGACACCACACATTCTTTGAAATGTTAGGAAACTTCTCATTTGGAGATTATTTCAGAGAAGAGGCTATTCTTTGGTCTTGGGAGTTTATAACAGAAGTATTAAAATTAGAAAAAGATAAGCTATGGGTTTCAGTTTTCACAACAGATGATGAAGCTGAAAAAATATGGATAGAAAAGTGTAACTTCCCTAAAGAGAGAATTGTAAGAATGGGAGAATCAGAAAACTGGTGGGCAGCAGGACCTACAGGTTCTTGTGGACCATGTTCAGAGATACATGTGGATTTAGGAGCAGCTTATGGTGGAGATGAAAACTCTAAATTAGGTGATGAAGGAACAGATAATAGATTTATCGAAATCTGGAACTTAGTATTTACTGAGTGGAACAGAATGGAAGATGGATCATTACAACCACTACCAAAGAAAAATATAGATACTGGTGCTGGACTAGAAAGAGTAGCAGCGATGGTTCAAGGTAAATCTAATAACTTTGAAACAGACTTATTATTCCCAATCGTTCAAGAGGCTGGAAGATTAACTAACACTGAGTACGGAGTAGCACCTGAAAAGGACTTCTCATTAAAAGTAATAACAGATCATTCAAGAGCTGTAACATTCTTAGTAAACGATGGAGTAATACCATCTAACGAAGGAAGAGGTTATGTTTTAAGAAGAATATTAAGAAGAGCTGTAAGACACGGAAGACTTTTAGGAAGAAAAGAACTATTTATGTATGAGATGGTAGATAAAGTTGTAGAGATGATGGAAGAAGCGTATCCAGAGTTAAGAAAGAATATAGAGCACATCAAAAAGGTTGTAAAGATAGAAGAGGAAAAATTCTCTAATACTTTAGATCAAGGAATGCAATTAGTAACAAATGAGATAAACGAAGCTAAAGCAAAAGGTGAAACAAAACTTTCAGGAGATGTTACATTCAAGCTTTATGATACTTATGGATTCCCATATGAATTAACAGAAGAGATTTGTGAAGAAAACGGAATAGAAGTTTCAAATGAAGAGTTTGTAGAGAAGATGGAAGAGCAAAGAGAAAAAGCTAGATCATCAAGAACTGTTGTAATGGAAAAGGGACAAGATAGCTTTATTGAAGAGTTCTATGATAAGCATGGAAAAACAGAGTTTACAGGATACTGTGACTTAATGACTGCCGCAACTCTTTTAAGTGTAAGAGCTTTAGAAGATAATAGATATGCTTTAATATTTGATCAAACTCCATTCTATGCAGAGTCGGGAGGACAAGAAGCTGACCACGGAATCGTAGAGGGAGAAAACTTAGTAGCTAAAGTTTTAGATGTTCAAAAGCAAAAAGAGATCTACACTCATGTTGTTGAGATTGAAAGTGGAATAGAGGAGTTAGTAGAGGGAACTCTATTAAACTTAACTGTTGATCCAGTTAGAAGAGAAGAGGTTGCTAAAAACCATACTGCAACTCACTTATTACACCAAGCTTTAAAAGATGTATTAGGAACTCATGTTCAACAAGCTGGTTCATCTTGTGGAGCAGATAGATTAAGATTTGACTTCAATCACTATGAGGGATTAACAGCTGAAGAGTTAGAGAAAGTTGAAAAAGCAGTAAACGAAAGAATATTTATGGCTACAGCAGTAAATGCTGATGTTATGTCTATGGATGATGCTAAAGCAAAAGGAGCTACAGCTTTATTTGGAGATAAATATGGAAATGAAGTTAGAGTAGTAACTATTGGAGATTACTCGATGGAACTTTGTGGAGGAACTCATATAAACAATATCAGTAAAATTGGTATGTTTAAAATAGTTTCAGAGGTTGGAGTAGCAGCTGGAGTAAGAAGAATAGAAGCTCAAACAAGTTATAAAGCATACTTATCTGTTTTAGAGATGGAAAAAACAATGAAAAGAGTAGCTAAAAACTTAAAAACTGATGTAAACAAAGTTGAAGAGAGATCTGAAAAAGTTGTTGAAGAAGTAAGAGATTTAGCAAAAGAGGTTGAAACTTTAAAAGCTAAAGTAGCAACATTCGAAGCAAGTTCTTTATTTGACCAAGTTGAAGAGATAAACGGAGTTAAAGTTTTAGTACAAGACTTTACAGATAAAGAAGCTGATTCATTAAGAGAGATCGTTGATAAGGCAAAGGATAAGTTAGGAAGTTGTGTAATCGCTTTAGGATCAAATAACGATAAAGCTATATTTGCAATTGGAGTAACAAAAGATTTAATCGGAAAAGTAAAAGCTGGAGATTTAGTAAGAGAAGCTGCTAAGATAGCTGAAGGAAATGGTGGAGGAAGACCTGACTTCGCACAAGCTGGAGGAAAAAATGGAGCAAAAGTTAAAGAAGCTTTAGCTGCAGTTAAGGAGATTTTAGCAAATTCATTATAATTGGAGGAAGATTTTATGTATAAAAGATATCTTTCTTTAGATGTAGGAGATGTAAGAATTGGAGTGGCAAAATCAGATTTAATGGGGATGGTAGCCGCTCCCCTAGAAGTAATAGATAGAAGAAAGACAAAGGCAGTAAAAAGAATCGCTGAACTATGTAGAGAGGAAAATACTAAATCTATAGTAATTGGAATCCCGAAAAGTTTAGATGGAACAGAGAAGCGTCAAGCGGAAAAAGTAAGAGAATTTATGGAGAAATTGAACAAATCTATTGAAGGATTAGAATTCTTTGAAGTAGATGAAAGACTTTCCACTGTTTCAGCAGATAGAATGTTAAACGAAACAAATTTAAGGGGAGCCAAAGAGAAAAGAAAAGTAGTTGATAAAGTAGCAGCAGCTATTATACTACAAACTTTTTTAGACATGAAAAAATAACTAAGTGGAGGCGAACATGAATTTTAAGGGGATGACAAAACTATTTTTTGTATTAGTTATACTAGTGTGTTCTTGGTGGCTAGCTGTTGTGAAGCCAACTAAGTTAGGACTAGATTTAAAAGGTGGAGTTTATGTAGTATTACAAGCTCAACCAGAATCTGGAGCACAGTTAGATGACGATGCAATGAATAGATTAATAGAGGTTCTAGATAGAAGAATAAACGGTCTTGGAGTGGCAGAGTCAGTTGTACAAAGAGCAGGTATGGATAGAGTTATAATAGAGTTACCTGGAGTTAGCGACTCAGAAGAAGCAGTTAATATGATTGGTAAGACAGCTTTAATGGAGTTTAAAATAATGAATGATGATGGTTCATTAGGACCAACACTATTAACAGGTGGAGCTTTAAAAAAGGCAGAAGTGTCTTATGATAACTTAGGAAGACCTCAAATACAATTTGAAATGAGTATCGAAGGAGCTAAAGAGTTCGCAAAAATAACAAGAGAGAATATTGGAAGAAGATTAGCAATTACTCTTGATGGAGAGGTTCAAACAGCACCATCAATAAACAGTGAGATTCCAAGTGGTAATGGGGTAATCACAGGAAACTATACTCCAGATGAAGCTAAAAAAACAGCGACACTTTTAAATGCAGGAGCTTTACCAGTTAAAGCTGAGATAATCGAAACAAGAATAGTTGGAGCATCTTTAGGAGATGAATCAATTGCTCAGAGTAAAACAGCAGCTATGGTAGCTGTGGGATTAATCGGAGTATTCATGTTGTTCATGTATAGATTACCAGGATTTGTAGCGGATTTAGCTTTATTAAGTTTTGGACTTGTGATGTTCGCAATGTTAAACTTTATAGATGCAACTTTAACTTTACCAGGTATAGCGGGTATGATTCTTTCTGCAGGTATGGCAGTGGATGCTAACGTTATCATATTTGAAAGAATAAAAGATGAGTTAAAGTTAGGAAATACTATTGCAGGAGCAATTAAGCTTGGATTCAGTAAAGGTATAGCTTCGATAATAGATGCTAACGTTACAACATTATTAACAGCTTTAGTATTATTTATGTTTGGAACAGGAACTGTGAAAGGGTTTGCAGTAACTTTAACAATAGGAACAGTAGCGTCAATGCTTACAGCTATTTTTATAACAAAAGTTCTGTTAACAACTATGGTAGATATATTCAAAATAAAAAGAACAGAGTTCTTCGGTGTGAAAAGGGGGTAAGTAGATGTATATTGAGGTAATAAAGCATAGTAAAAAATGGATAATGTTATCAACAATATCTTTTATTGTATTCCTTGGGATGTTCTTTGTAAAAGGATTAAACTATGGAATAGATTTTACAGGTGGAAGTTTAATCCAATTAAACTATACAAATGATATAACTTTAGCTGGAATAAATAAAGAATTAGACGAGTTAGCTGTTCAAATACCACAGCTATCTTCAACAGCTAGAAAAGTTCAAGTTTCTCAGGCTGATAATAACGTAATTATAAGAACTGCAGAGATGACAGAAGCTCAAACACAAGAGTTACTAATAAAACTTAAAGATATGGGTGAATATAAATTAGAAAGAGCTGAAAAAGTTGGAGCAACTATAGGACAGGAGTTAAAAACATCAGCTATTTACGCATTAGTAATTGGAGGATTATTAATAGTTATATATATAACTATGAGATATGAATTCAAATTTGCAATAGCAGGAATTTTAACACTACTTCATGATGTGACAGCAGCTCTAGGAGTAATCGCACTATTAGGATATGAAATAGATACTCCTTTTATAGCAGCAATATTAACAATTCTAGGATATTCTATAAATGATACAATTATAATATATGATAGAATTAGAGAAAGTTTAAGAAAAAAATCTGATATGACTTTTGGAGAAGTATTAAATAGAAGTTTAAATCAGGTTTTAGTAAGATCAATTAATACTTCGGTGACAACATTGTTAGCTTTAGTAGCAATATTAGTTTTTGGTGGAGATAGTTTAAGAACATTTACGACAACACTATTAGTTGGAATAGGTGTAGGAACATATTCTTCATTATATATTGCAGCTCCGTTAGTATATCTTTTTGAGAAAAAAAGAGATGAAAAATATGAGCCAAGAAAAGATGACGAAGATGATAATTCAGATCCAGAGGAAAAAATTGTAGTATAACAAAAAAGCCACCTGAAAAAGGTGGCTTAATCTACTTAATAAGAAGTTGGAGGAAGCAATGAGAACGTGGGCAGAGATAGATCTAGATAACTTAGAATACAATATAAAAAAAATAAAAGAACTATCTCATGACAGAGACATAATGGCAATTATAAAAGCAGATGCCTATGGAATGGGAGCAGTCACAATAGCAAAAGAACTTTCAAATATGGGAGTAAAAATATTTGGAGTTTCATCTTTAGAAGAGGGAATTGAGTTAAGGAATAGTGGATTTGAAAATGAAGTTTTAATTTTAGCGGGAACTTTTAACGAAGAGTTAAAAGAAGCTGAAGAAAAAAACCTCCAAGTTACTTTAACTGACTTTTCTCAAATAGAGTATGTCTATGAGAATAATCTTTCATTGAAAGTCCATATAAAAGTAGATACAGGAATGGGAAGAGTAGGGTTTACAATAGATGAAGCCAAAAAGGCAATTGATATCTGTAAATTAAAAAATATAGATGTAGTTGGTGTGTATTCTCACTTATCGGTTTCAGATGAGTCAGATGATGAATCGGTAAACTATACAAAAATACAGTTAGAAAAATTTAAATATTTTGAAAAATTAGAAGAGATAAAATATATCCATATTCTTAATAGTGGTGGGATATTAAAGTTTTCTAAAATTCCTCAAAGTAACTTGGTTAGAGCTGGAGTAATTATGTATGGTGTTTATGGAGAGGGAGTAATAGAAGGTTTAAAAAGAGTATTTACTTTAAAAAGTAGAATTCTTTTTATTAAAGAGCTAAAAGAGGATATAGATATATCTTATGGAAGAGTAGGAAAAGGATATGCAGGAGATTTGATAGCAACTATAACAGTAGGGTATGCTGATGGATTTAGAAGAGAGCTATCGAATAAAGGTACTGTTAATATTCATGGAGTAGAATGTAAAATAGTTGGGAAAGTTTGCATGGATATGCTGATGGTAAAAATCCCAAAAGAATTAAAAGATAAGGTAAAAGCAGGAGATGAAGTAGTTGTAATGGGAGAGGATATTTTTGAAAAATCAAAAATAGTTGGCTCATCAATTTATGAACTGTTCACAGGATTGAGTAGAAGAGTAAGTAGAGTTTACTTAAGAGATGGAAAACCTTATTTGATAAATAGTTTAATAGGAAAAATCTAAAGGAGAAAGAAATGGCAAAAGTAATATTAGAATCAGGAAAAGAGAAAAAAATCAGGAATTTTTACCCAAATGTTTTTAAAGATGAGATTGCAGATACATTTGGAAAAATAGAAAATGGAGATATAGTTGAGGTTTGTACAACAGATGGAGAGATTGTTGGAAAAGGATATGTGGCAGAATCAACAAATGCTTACGTAAGAATGTTAACGACAAAAGATGTAGCTGTTGATAAAACACTTATTTTAGATAAAATAAAAAGAGCTTATGAAAAAAGAAAGCACATATTAGCAGAAACTAACTGTGTAAGAGCATTTTACTCAGAAGCAGATGGAATTCCAGGATTAATAATAGATAAGTTTGATAAATATGTATCTGTACAATTTAGAAATTCTGGATTAGAAGTAGCTTTTAGACAAGAGATAATCAATGCAATTAAAAAAGTTATGAAACCAAAAGGAATATATGAGAGAAGTGATGTTGAAAATAGAACTCACGAAGGTGTAGAGCAACAAACTGGAATTATTTATGGAGAGATTCCTGATAGAATAGTAATGGAAGATAACGGATTAAAGTATTTAGTTGATATAGTTGATGGGCAAAAGACAGGATTCTTCTTAGATCAAAGAGATTCTAGAAAGTTTATTAGACCGTATTTAAATGAAAATACAAGATTCTTAGATGTATTCTCAAGTAGTGGAGGATTCTCTGTAGCTGCATTAAAAGAGGGATGTAAGAAAGTTGTAGCGATAGATAAAGAACCTCATGCATTAGAGTTATGTAAAGAAAACTACGCATTAAATGAGTTTACAAATGAGTTTGAAACAGCAGAAGGGGATGCTTTCTTAATGCTAAAAATATTAGCAAATAGAGGAGAGAAATTCGATGTAATAACATTAGATCCACCTTCGCTAATAAAGAAAAGAATAGATGTTCCAAGAGGAAGAGATATGTTCTTTAGTCTTTGTGACGAGAGCTTTAAGCTAATAGAGGATGGAGGAATAGTAGGGGTTATTACTTGTGCATATCATATGAGTCTTCAAGATTTAATAGAAGTTACAAGAATGGCAGCTTCTAAAAATGGAAAGTTATTACAAGTGATTGGAATTAACTATCAACCAGAAGATCATCCATGGATATTACATGTTCCAGAAACTTTATATTTAAAAGCTTTATGGGTAAAAGTAGTAAATAATTAATTTAAGGGGGAATAATTATGTACTTAGATATATTAATAGCAATAATACTTATATTTGCAGTAATTGAAGGATTGAAAGATGGATTTTTATTACAATTTTTTTCAATATTTGGAATCTTTATAGATTTTATAATAGCTCAAAAATTTACACCAATTGTTATGGACAAGTTATCAATAAGTCATAATGAAAATAATTTTTTACTGACATATATAGGAACTTTTATAGCTTCTTATTTTGCAATAGCTATTTTGATGTTCTTCATAGGTGTTATTTTAAAAGCACAAAGCAAAGGGTTTTTATCAAGAGGTCTTGGAGGCGTATTTGGATTAGTTAAAGGATTAATTGTATCAGTAATAGTACTGTTTATTTTTAATTACTCGGCACAAAAATATACAACTTTAAAAAAATATGGAATTGAAAGTAAAACGAATGAAGTTTTTTTAGAGAAATCTTATCATCTAGAAGAGTATCTACCGAAAGAGCTAAAATCTGAACTTAATTATATTAAAGGAAAAGAATTAGTAGAAAAATATTTTAATAAAATGTTTTAGGAGAAAGAAATGAAAATAATAGAAAAATATATATTGGAAGATGTAAAAATGCCAATAATATTTGGAGTATCTCTATTTACATTTATATTTTTGATAGAGATAATAGTATCTCTTATGGAGAATATTATAGTTAAAGGGATATCTTTAATTGATGTTATGAGAATATTATCATTTTATCTTCCTCCAATCTTATCTCAAACAATACCTATGGGCGTATTTTTAGGAGTGATGATAACATTTTCTAAATTTACGAGGACAAGTGAAGCTACTGCTATGAGTTCAATAGGAATGTCTTTAAAGGATATACTGAAGCCAATTATAATATTGGCTTCAGTAATAACTTTATTTATTTTCTTTCTACAAGAAAGTATTATCCCAAGATCATTTGCTAAATTAGAAGAAATCACAATGAAAATAGCTTATGAAAACCCTGTTTTTCAATTGAAAGAGAGGATTTTGATAGATGAAGTGGATGAATATAGTCTGTATATAGATAATATAGATAGAAAAACTAATGAAGCTCAAAATGTTTTAATATTCCAAAAAGATAATAAAGACATCTATCCTACAATATTGCTAGGAGATAAAGCGTATTGGAAAAATGTAAATATGGTATTAGAAGATTCAAAATTTTACACATTTAATCCTGATGGAACTTTAAAGTTAGAAGGGGAGTTCCAAGAGAAAAAAATACCTCTTAGTTCGTATTTCCAAGAGATAAGTATTGAAGTGAAAGATATTGAGGCTATGTCAATAAAAGATTTGTTTAAAGGATTGAAAAATAAAGAGAAAAATGAAAAAATTCCATATCTAGTAGAGATAAATAGAAAGATTGCAATACCTCTTTCAACAGTTGTTTTAGCTGTTTTAGGAGTTTTACTGTCAATAGGTCATCATAGAAGTGGTAAAGGTGCAAGTTTTGGAATAAGTTTAGGGGTAATTTTTACTTATATTGTATTTTTAAATGTTGGAATGGTAATGGCAAATAAGGCGATAGTATCACCTTATGTAGGAGTTTGGCTACCAAATTTATTATTAGTTGGTGGGACATTATTACTATATAAAAGAAAAGCAGGTGGTGCTAAATGAAAAAATTAGATTTATATATAAGTAAAAACTTTTTAAAATCATTTTTACTTAGCTTGATTGCATTTATAAATATTTTTATACTAAGTCAACTTTTTAAAATAATAAGATATATAACAGCGGGAAGAATGACTGTTTCTGAATCAATAACATATATATTATACCTATTGCCTAAAATATTTATAGAGGTTACTCCGCTAGCTATTCTTTTAGGATCGTTGATGTGTATAAATAGAATGGCATCTAATTTAGAGATAATATCATTAAAAACATCTGGAATAAGTTTTAGAAGAATTGTAAGATTTCCTATAATTTTATCATTTCTAATCTCTTTAATTGTTTTTCAGGTCATGAATAAAGTTCATCCTTTTGCTTTAGCTAAAAGTAGAGCAATAAGAGCGGGAAGAGATGTTTCAGCAAGAGTCTTACCAGCCACAAAAAACAATGCATTTTTGAGAACAGAAAAAAATATAGTTTATTATATTAAAAGAGTTGATAGAGTTAAAAATGTAGGAAACACTTTAGAGATTATAAAGTTAGATGATAGTTTTCAAAATATTAAAGAGATAATAACTGCTAAAAGTGGAGTTTTTGATAATGAGAAAAATGTTTGGGTATTAAAAGATGCAGTTATTAATAATTTTGAAAATAAAGTTCAAAAAGTTGAAAAAAATTATATCGATTTAGAGTTGGATAAATCTCCAGCAAGTTTTATAACAATTCAAGGTGATCCAGATGAATTGACAAACGCTGAGATTGCAAAAACAATTAGAGATATTCGTATAACTGGTGGAGATATAAAAGAATCTCTTGCAGTTTTAGGAAAAAGATATTCGTTTCCTTTTGCAGCTTTTATAGTTTCGTTCTTAGGGTTATCTTTAGGAAGTAGATATGTAAGAGGAGCATCAGCTATAAGCATAGCATTAAGTGTCGGATTGGGTTATTCATATTATATAGTTCAAGCATCGTTTGAAGCTTTAAGTGTAAATGGAATATTAAATCCATTTGTAAGTGGATGGATACCAAATATTATATTTTTATGTTTGGGAGTATATTTCATGAGAAAAGCTGAATATTAGGGAGGAAAATGAGTATAAATATAGAGAAGTTAGATAATGGAATAACATTACTAACAGAGGATATAAAAAGTATAAATACAGCAAGTTTAGGATTTTTTGTAAAAGCTGGTGTTAAAAATGAGTTACCTGGTGAAGAGGGAATATCACATTTTATAGAGCATCTACTATTCAAAGGAACAACAAATAGAACAGCTAAAGAGATTTCAGAAGAGATTGATAATCAAGGTGGAATGATAAACGCTTATACAAGTGTTGAAAAAACAGCATATTACATTCAAATGACATCAAATACTTTACACGTTGGAATAGATATTTTAAATGATATGTTTTTAAACTCTACTTTTACAGATGAGAATATTGAAAAAGAAAGAAATGTAATAATTGAAGAGATTAGAATGTATGAAGATATTCCAGAAGAAGTAGTTCATGAAGAAAACTTAGAGTTTGCAATAACAGGAGTTCAAAGTAAAAAAATAGCGGGATCGATTGAAAGTTTAAAGAAAATAGATAGAGAAGCTATTTTAAAATACTTCTCTGATATGTATAAACCTGAAAATTTAGTTATCGCAGTTGCTGGAAATATAGAACATGATAAAATCTTTAAGCAATTAAATGAAGGGATTGGTCAACTGAAAGATAAGAGTACTCCAAGAGAATATAACGGTGAAATGGTTATAAACTCTGGTGAGAAAATAATATCTCAAGAAACGAATCAAGTTCATCTATGTTTAAATACCCCTGGAGTTTCAAATGTTGATGAGGATAGAATAGCGATGTCTGTTATTTCAAATGTCTTAGGTGGAAATATGAGTTCAAGATTATTCCAAAAGATAAGAGAGGAAAGAGGATTAGCTTATTCGGTATATTCATATACATCTAACTTTGATGAGGGTGGACTGTTTACTGTGTATGCAGGAACTACACATGAGGATTATAAAGAGGTTATATCAATCATTGAAAATGAACTGAAAGAGTTGAAAGAAAATGGAATTACAGAAAAAGAGTTAAATAGAGCAAAAAATCAATTTTTAAGTATGGTTACATTTGGTCTAGAGAGCAGTAAAGGTAAAATGACAAGAATGGTTGGATCATATTTAGTTCATGGATATGTAAAAGAGATTGAATCTGTAATTAAAGAGATTGAATCTGTAACTTTAGAAGATATTAAAAGAGTTGCTAAAAAAATATTTGTAGAGGAGAAGTTATCTAAAACTATTTTAGGTAATATATAAGGTGATAAAATGGAAAAAGTTATTGTAAAATTAGTTTTAGAAAACGGTGTTGAAGCACCTAGATATATGACTGAAGGTGCTGCTGGAATGGATGTAAAAGCAAATATTACAGAACCAGTAACATTAAAGACATTGGAAAGAAAATTAATTCCAACTGGAATAAAAATGGAGATTCCTTATGGATATGAAGTGCAAGTTAGACCTAGAAGTGGATTGGCATTAAAGCATGGTATAACTTTAGTGAATACACCTGGAACAATCGATTCTGATTACAGAGGAGAGGTTGGAGTTATATTAATTAATTTAAGTAATGAGGAGTTTGTTATAAATCCTGAAGAGAGAATAGGACAATTAGTTCTTCAAAAAGTTTACAAAATGGAATTTGAAGAGGTAAAAGAGTTATCTACAACTGTTAGAGCTGAAGGTGGATTTGGTCATACAGGGAAATAGGAGAAATCAATGGGAAAAAATCATGATTTAGTGGTGACAGTAAAAAGAATAAAAAAAATGAAAAACATGGTTTTATACATTGCACTTTGCATAGTGTTAATAAGTTCATTAACAGTATATAGTGCAACAATACACAGAGGAACATCATTTTTTTACAAAGAGATTGTTTGGATAGGACTAGGAGTTGTAACATATTTTACTTTTTCATTTATAGATTATAGAGTATATGGAAAATATTATAAAATTATCTATCTAATAAATGTAATCTTTTTATTATTAGTTTTTGTTATTGGAGATAAAAGATTAGGAGCTCAAAGATGGATAGATTTAGGATTTATAACAATTCAGCCATCTGAGTTCTCAAAATTATTTATAGTGCTAACATTCTCTGAAGTTTTAGCAACTAAGTTTAATAGTAAATTTTCAGGATTGAAAAATATTATGGCAACAAGCCTTCATATTATTCCTATATTTTTACTTATAGCTGCACAACCAGACTTGGGAACATCGTTAGTTATAATCTTTTTATACTTAGTTTTAGTTTTCATGAATGGGATAGATTGGAAAACTATTATTTTATTGGCAATAGCAGGGATATCAATGGCACCAATAGGGTATTTTTTCTTGCTAAAAGATTATCAAAAAGAAAGAGTATTGACATTTTTAAATCCAGAAGCAGATTTGTTGGGAAGTGGATGGAATGTTACTCAGTCAATGATAGCAGTAGGATCAGGTGGGATTTTTGGAAAAGGATTTTTACAAGGAACTCAAAGTAAATTAAGATTTTTACCAGAATCACATACAGATTTTATAGCAGCAGTATTTCTAGAGGAAAGAGGCTTAATCGGTGGTTGTGTTTTATTAGTTCTTTATATTTTATTGTTATGGGGAATAATGAGAATAGGGGATAAATCAGAAGGATATGGAAAACTTATCTGCTATGGAATATCTGCAATTTTCTTTTTCCATATAGTGATAAATATAGGAATGGTAACAGGAATAATGCCAGTAACAGGTTTACCACTTCTTCTTATGAGTTATGGTGGAACGTCATTTTTATTTGCTTTTGCTATGCTTGGAATAGTACAAAGTATAAATGTTTATAGGGAGTAGTTATGGAATATGTAATAGATTCTAGTTTTCATGAAGTTAGGTTAGATAGATTCTTGAGAAAGAAGTATGAAAATACACCGTTAACTGAAATTTTTAAAGGTATTAGAACTGGGAAAATAAAAGTTAATGGAAAAAAGTCTAAAGAAAACTACAGGTTAAAAGAGGGCGATATTGTAAAAGTTTTACTTACTGGAGGAGAAACAGAGGTTAAATCATTTATGAAAATATCACCAAAAGATATGGAAAGTTTAAAAAAAGGTATTGTCTATGAAGATGAGAAGGTAGTTATATTTAATAAAGAAGCTGATATGGTTATGCATAAAGGAAGTGGCCATGAATATGGAATTTCAGAGTTATTTAAAAGTTATTATAAAACGGATGAATTTAATTTTGTAAATAGAATTGATAAATCAACATCGGGATTAGTAATAGGTGCTAAAAATTTAACTGTAACTAGAGAGTTAGCTGAAGAGGTAAGAGAAGGTAATACTGAAAAGAAATACTATATTCTTGTAGATGGAGTAGTATCAAAAGATAGATTTACTCTTAAAACATATTTAAAGAAAGAGGATACAAAAGTAGTAGAGCTTGATTCATATGAAGAGGGAGCAAAAGAAAGTATCTCTTACTTTAAAGTTTTAAAAAGAGGAAAAAAGAAAACTATTTTAGAAGGAAGACTAGAAACAGGAAGAACACATCAATTGAGAGTTCAACTTTCGAGTTTAGGTCATCCGATAGTTGGAGATGGAAAATATGGAAAAGCAGGTAAAAGTATGTTTTTATTCTCATATTACTGTGAAATTCCAAAATATGATTTAAAAATAGAACTTCCATTACCACAGGAATATAAAGATAGATTAGATTAAAAAAGGACTTTTTTAAAGTCCTTTTTTTATATTTGAAAATGTATTGGCGACTAAAATAACTTTTAAAGTATCTAAGGAGTTATCGTCGATTGAAACTCCAAAGAGAACATCGTCAATATCAGCTGCACATTCTTGTTTCATAGTATCAACGATAACGCTAG
>JBOFRT010000110.1:0-1184 GCA_051651165.1 Cetobacterium sp. | reverse complement strand
GAGGACAACAACAAAGAGTAGCCATTGCCCGAGCTCTTATGAATAACTCTGATATTATTTTAGCAGATGAACCCACAGGAAATCTAGATTCTGAAAGTAGTAAACAGATTTATAAACTTCTTAGAGAAATAAATCTTAAATTTAAAACAACTTTTATTATTGTAACTCATGACTCACGTATTTCAGATATGTGCGATCGTGTTATAGAGATTATGGATGGTAGAATTATTAGAGATGAAAATAAAAAATAAATAAAAAATGGTAAAAGAAAATTTTACCATTTTTTTATTTTCTATTACTTTACAAGATACTTTTTTTCATAATCATCATATATGTCTTTTAAAGTTTTTATCTCCTCTTGAGAGTACCCAGATTCTACTAATCTGTCAAGAATCTCATGATTTAGCTCATCCATGTAACAGATTGTTTTTTCATTTAATATATTTATAACTTTTCTATATTTTGAGTAAATTTTTGTAATTTTTTCGCCTTTTAATAGATTAGTCTTTAGTTCCCAATTCATAATACCATTTAAAAAGTTTTCATACCTTTTTATAATCTCATTTTTTAATTTTTCATCTTCAACTAAATTTTCTATAATATAGTTATTTAAACACTGAACATAAAGTACTCCATTTAATTTTAAATTATTTACTGACTCTGAAAATCTAATTTCAGATAAAAATTTTTCTATCTTAATAAGATAATGATTCTCTATACAATTTATAGACAATATCTCGTTTATTTTTTCTAATTCTTTCTTTAGGGCAATATTTTCTTCATGATACTTTTTTAATTCATCTCCCATTTTCTCCCAATCATAAACTTTTTTTCCAGCTTTTTCCTTAGAGATGAATAAATCATTTTTACATTTTAAAAATCCATCTTTTTTTACAATTTCTAAAGACAATCTTTTTATCTCTTTCTCCAAAATCTTTTGATCTTTTTCAGCTTCAACAACTTTTTTGCTTTTGAATATTGAACTAATCATAGTATCTCCCCCTCCCATTTAAATTCTTACATAGTAACTACAAGCAATTGTTCTTTTTTCCTGTTTTTTATTAATAAATATTTTGAAATAAAAATAAATAAGCAGGTACTGGGAATGTACCTGCTTATTTTTAAATTAGAAAATTTTTTCATCAATTTGAGAGAAAATTGATGAGCATTAAAAGTTCAGTAAT
>JBOFRT010000109.1:0-1622 GCA_051651165.1 Cetobacterium sp. | reverse complement strand
TTGACGTTACCATGATAGATCAGTGTTGGTTTAGTTGGGATCTTGATCTTTGATTTGTAAACATTGAGTTTACTTTGCCAGCTGTAACAGTGTTATTAAAACACATTTGTTATAGTTGAAAAACCAGATGGAGTTGTGATCAAATGAGATCAGCTATTTATTAATAGTCAAAATTAGCATCTCTTGGCCTAATTTGTTAATCTTATCAGAGATTAGATGGTTCTATAATTTTAATTGTAATATCATGATCATGGAATTTATCATTAATATGAAAGACAAATAATATAAATTGTTTACAGCTTGTGTGGATAACATTTTGAACTACTGTAGAGTCACACAGACATCAACAATTGGGATATGAATCTCAATCAAAACCTTCTTGCTGTAATGCATGCTGGGTAAAAAAACTCTGAGCATTCATTGCGGCATGAATAAATTATGTTGCTGAATTGCCTGGTTATTTACTCTAAATCTTACTGCCTTGATTTTGCTGTTGCTTTTGTGCTGACTTTTAGTAATGTGTTTTATGATGTTCAGAGTTGATATTTTATTTTGTTTGTTGATTGTCACCATTGTTGAGATTCATACGCCGATTCTTGAATTCTCTGTTTAGCTCAGTCATGCCATAGTTTACACATTAAGTCAAGTCAAGTCATCTTTATTTATATAGCGCTTCTTACAATGCAAATTGTGGCAAAGCAGCTTTACATTAATAAGAAAATGGTGTCGTTGTGCAGCTTATTTTATATATTATTGATTCATTCCGTTGCAAATATCAGTAGTTATTAGTCTAGTTAATTTAGGTATATCAGCACTGCAGAAAACAGTCACGTAATCGTCCGGCTCAGCTCAGTTCACATACAACGGCGCCAATGCAGGCATATCAAAAACACTGCTGAATATCAAACAAGTGTCCCCAACTTAAGCAAGCCAAAGGCAACAGCGGCAAGGAACCAAAACTCCAACAAATGGAGAAAAAAACCTCGGGAGAAACCAGGCTTAGTCGGGGGGCCAGTTCTCCTCTGGCCAACAGTGAACACTTGTCCGATACTCAGGCAGAGTTACGGGTCATTAAACCGATTTGGAATCGCAACAGTCAAAATATTTAATCTAGTTCCATCTAGTTTAAGATCTTTTGATCACGCCGGTATGGGACGGTTTGTTGGGATATGTGCCACTGGCTTATGAGTCGGTAAGGTCTTAACAAAGGATGCGCTAGTTAACACAGTCTCCGCCGACACCACAGGGCCACATTGCTGCCACACACAAGCACAGGTTCCCCGTCCGACCCGGACACGGCCCAGATCCAGCCAATCACGTTAATTGGTAAACCTCAGGATAAGCAGAGAGACAAAAAATTAGCGTAGACGCCATTCTTCTTCTGATGTAACGAGTACATCCGGTGTTATAGGAAGTGTTCCAAGTTCCAGCTGACCTAATCTATGCAGCCTAACAATCCTTTAATGGATATGAAAATATAAATTGATAATGTGTTATGTGTATGCCAGGTTAAAGAGATGCATTTTAGTCTAGGTTTAAGGTGACAGAGTGTGTCTGTTCCTAAACAATGCTCGGAAGATTGTTCCAAAGTTTAGGTGCTAAATAGAAGGATCTACCGCCTG
>JBOFRT010000108.1:0-3988 GCA_051651165.1 Cetobacterium sp. | reverse complement strand
AAAAGTTGGAGGGGAGAAAAATAAAAAATATTTTTGAGAATTTACTTAATTATCTACATAATTTAATCTTTTGGCTTAGTGCAGGATTTGTAAGTGCTATAGGTGGAATAGATGGAGATATAAGAGTTTTATTTACTCTGACTATCATAGATTGTATTACAGGGTTTTTAAAAGCTATTAAAGAAAGAAACGTTTTATCTAAAAAAATGTATATAGGATTTATTCTGAGAAAGCCAGCTATATATCTGGCTATTATGACAATGAATCAATTAGATAAATCTAGTTTTTTAAATGATATAAATATTTCACTTAGAGTCTGTATGATCACTGGTTGTATTATTATGGAGTCTATTTCTATAATGGAAAATTTAACCAAATTAGGAATAAAATTTCCTGGTATTATAGAAAATATATTGGCAGTGAAAAAAGAAAAGTTAGATAAATAAAAATAATATTATTAAAAAAAGTGCATTCTAGATATATCTATAAAAAAACCACCTTGAAAATTGTTGGCAATCAAGGTGGTTTGTGTTTTTGATTATTATTGTAAAAGTGAAATTGGATTTTTTTAAAAAAATAGTATATATTATATTCAGAGATTATTATCTGAATATAATTAATTTGAGGGGGATGCGTTAAGTATGTTAGAAACGATAGAAAAAATTGAAGAGAAAAAAATAGAAAAGTTCGAAGATAAAGTTGAACCAGAAAGTGTAAATATATACTATGGAAAAAGAATAAAGGGAAAAGAAGACAGGTTTAATATATACAGGCTAAAGACTACAACAGAAAAAAAATTATTAGAAGAAATTAAAAATAAAATAGAAGAAACTTTAAATAGAGAGAAAGTTTTTTATAATAACATGGATATAGAAAAAGAAAAAGTTACTGTGTTTAACGCTAATGAAATTTTAACTTGGAAGAATATAAAAGAGGAAATGTTAAAAAATACACCCACACCAAAGGAAATAAATGACTCAATAACTATAATTATAATAGAATTTTTGACTACAGGTAAAAGTTATTATTTGTTTTCTAAATATGAATATAACAGATTAATTAAAAAAAATTGCTTTTCATTTGGAACAAAAGATAAGTTTGAAACTATAAATACTAAAGGAAGCTATATTATATTAGATTTAAACATAGATGCAATGATATATGATGGACTATTATACGCATTAAAATTAAGATCAACAGAAGAGATATTTAATTTTACAGAATATTATGATACAGAGATTGCAAAAGAATTAAATGATTTAAAATTAATTTTAAATTTTCAAGATAAAACTATAAAATCTAAGAAAGATAAACGAGTTTTATTATATGGAATAAAAAATGGGCACATAAATAATTATAAAAATTTGCCTCGAGAAGAAAAAGAAGAAATGATAGAAGAGTTTAAAGAGGCGTATAAAACAAAAGAAAATAAGGATATAGATATAAGTTTAACGGAAGATAGTAAAATACAGTTAACTGGCTTAAATGCTTTAGAAAAAACAGAGATTTTAAAATTAATATCAAATAAATCTGGTAAAAAATTTTTAAGAAAAACTTTAGCTTCTACAATTGAATAGATAGGAGAAAAAAATGAAATTTTTAACGTTTATTTATTTTAGAATAATAGTATATTTCTTATCATATATTTCGTATAATAGAAATATTTTGAATTTTAAAAAAATTATCAATATTATTTTAAATAGAAAATTTGGAGAATACATTAAAATATACAAACTGAATGTTATACTATTAATGGTAATTTTTTTAATAGGGATATTTGGTACTTTATACATTCAATCTGAATTAAAAAATGGAAGAGTTATTAAACTTAAAATAAAAACTATAGAAAGAGATATTCCAAATAATCAAATAATGTATATAGGAACATATTTATTACCTTTAATTTCATCTTTTTATAAATTAGATTTAATTTGGATAGTAGTTTATGAATTATTTATTTATATAATATATTTGAAAAATATAAATTTTCATTATATGGTTTTATTAGGGTTTATGTATAGAGGATATAAAATAACAGCAATTAGTGAATTAAATGAAGAATGTATAGAGTATAATTTATATACAAATAAAAATCATGAGGATCTAAAAGTATTATTAGAAGAAATAGTAATTATGAAAGAGCTAAATTTTGAAAATGAATTTATAAGTAAAAAAATCATCTATTTAGAAAAAGATAATTTAAAGTTTAGAGAAAAAATAAAAATATATTTAAATAGTATTTGCTTAAATATAAAGTTATAGTAGGGGTTAGAATCAAAAATAATTTAAATATCCGCACTTTAATTAATAATAATTTTTAAAGTGCGGATATTTATTTTTGATATACTAAATTTTTTCTAAAGTCAGTAAAGGTGATATGAAATTATAATTAAATAAAAAATCCTCTCTTTTTTGATGTAGCTAACATATAGCTAACAATTCATAAAATAGATAATTGATAAGCTTTGTAAATAAAAGAAAGTATTAAAAAATGAACGTCCATATTGTAGTGCATTAATAATCTTTGCAGATTGTTTTTGTGTCGGACATCATTAAGCAAAAGTTCTAAAATTCTAAAACATCTAAATATTTAATTAAATAATTCTAAAAAAATATTTAAATCTTTAGATGTTTTAAGAATTATAATTTTATTTGGATAAGAATTGTTAGAAATAAAATTATCTAAAGCTTTTTGATATTGGAAGCTCCAAGAGATAAGATTTTTAAAATCTTTTAATGTTTCTTTTGGCCTATAACTAGTAAATTTTCTTATAAGAAATCTTTTGAATAATCTATAGTATTGAGTCCATTTATTAGTTTTAGTTATTAAAATATAATCAGCTTCAGAGAAAGTGGAGAAAGTCCAAGAAGTGATATAAACCCCATCTATAATCCACGAGTTATTTAATAAAATTGAATTTAATCTAGACTCTCTATTGATGTAATCATTTTTTACTCTATTACCAGTTGAGGAAGTATTCCAAAATATATTATCTAAATCTGTAGTTTTAATATTTAATTCTTTACTTAAAATCTTACTGATATAAGTTTTTCCACTTCCAGGAGAACCGATTATTCTTATTTTTAAATTATTATTTTTCATAAATTTAGCTCCTATTTTTAATTTGTAAAACTTAAGTACTCATTTAAACTTTCGATTATACAATTATAAAAAAAATCATAGACTTTCTTGTAATCACCATAATGGTTTTTATCAAGAGCTTGGAAGTATTCCAATCTGTTAGTAGCCAAAATAGTTATAGGAGGATATCCAAGTTTTAGAAGTTCTAAATTAGTTAGTAATCTTGAAGTTCTACCATTTCCATTAATAAAAGGATGAATATTAATAAATTTACAAGTAAATTCAATAATTCTGTTAATAGTAACAGGCTCAGAAGTATACCAAGATAATAAAGTGTATATTTCTTGAGAAGTATTGGTAGTTTTATATTTGCCTTTATTAATACGATCAATTCCATCTAAAAGTATGGTATGAATAGTTTTTATATTTTCTTCAGATAAAATTTCATTTCTCAAGGATTCGATATATAGTAAAGCATTATTATAATTTCTAATCTGTAAATGTTCCTTTAAAGATTTTTTACCTATAGCTAAATCAGTTTCAATAATAAATCTAGTTTCCATTTCAGTAAGAGTATTTCCTTCGATAGCATTTGAGTTATATGTATTTTTAATTATATAATTTTCTTTTATTCTTTTTATTTCATCTTGATTAAGAGGTCTTCTATAATCTAACTCACTTTTCAACTCATAAATTTTCTCTAATTTATTATTCATGGTAATACCTCGCTTTTAATGGTTATATTAGGATTATATTATTTAATTTATCTAAATACAATCTTAGAATATAAAATTGACTTTTGATACCAATAAGATTAAACTACGAGTAACAAATTCCAAAGGAGGAAATTTCATTATGGAAGAAAAGAAAATTTTGAAAAGCACATGTTTTAGAATAAAAAAAGGT
>JBOFRT010000107.1:0-3209 GCA_051651165.1 Cetobacterium sp. | reverse complement strand
ACTATCTCTAGATGATTTTAAACTGTACGCATAAGGGTTATTTGCATATATTTGATCTAATATTGTTAATAATCCACCTAAAGAATCGTTATATGTTTTATCCTCTAATAAAGTTGTATTAGCTAGGTTTCCAATCTCTTCAGCGCTAACTATTGATTGATATACTTTATTTAATTTTTCATATAATAAAGAATCTACAACTGCAGGTGGGTCTATTGGTGGCTCTGGATTAATTGGTGGAACTGGAGTTGATGGTCCCAATGGAATTGATTCTAAAACTGTTATGTTTATATCTTTTCCATCTGCTGATAATTTTCCATCTAAAACTAATGAATTAGTTTTTATATGATCCGTATCTTTCCACCAACTGTCATTTGTTTCAAGGGTTATTGTTGTTCCTCCCATTGATATTATAGCACCTTCTCCTAATCCGTTTAATCCTATAACTAAATTTCCACCACTACTTGTTAATATTCCATTATTTCCATAAAGAGCATGGCCTATTACTTTTCCATCTGTTGTAACAGTTGGGTCGACTCTTAATACTAAATTACCACTTTCTAAGTTTATATTCTCTGCTCCAGTTAAATTTACCGTTTCAAACAATGTTATATTTCCATTAGTATTTATAGATTCAAATCCAGTTATATCATGCAATAAATTTAAATTTGGAGAATCTATCGCTTTAGCTGTTTGTACTTCTCCTAAATTTAAAGTATCTTGATTTCCAGCTCCTCCATCAAGGTTTCCATTTATTTGAACCGTATTTGCTATAGCTAAAGTATCTGTTCCATTTCCTAAATCTACAGCTCCATTTATTATTGAATTTCCAAGTATATTTAATGAATTATCTCCATCGTCTCCTTTTATAACTGCAATGTCATTTTTTAATCCTCCACCATTGAAAATAGTGTCTGTAGAAGTTATTTTAGAATCACTTTCTAAATATATAGCAGTACTGTATCCATTAACTATGCTGTTTGAAATTGCTATTTCTGAATTTGGATTAACGATTAATGCACCTTTATCTATTCCTGCACCATTTATTATATTATTTTCAAACTTACTACCATCATTAGCTAAAGTAAAGCTATCATTTCCATCAATATTTCCATTTATTATATTTTTTATAGTTCCATCTTCAAAAGTAACTTCTCCCTCTAATCCATTTTCAATATTAGTTATATTTCCAGTTGAATCAATTAAAATTTCGATACCATTGTTAGTATATACTCCACTTATATCATGGATTTGCTTTCCTGCAAGAATTCCATTGTTAGTCAATGAGATATAATTTCCTTGGATTGATTTATTCGAGCCTTTTATTATTCCACTATTTGTTATAGTCCCTATACTACTACGAGTAGATACTCCATTTCCTGAAAAAGTAGAAGAAGTAGACTCTCCACTTATTATTCCACTATTTGTTATATCCCCTAGACTAATATTAGTATTATTATATACTCCATTTCCTGAATAATAATTAGAAGAAATAGACTCTCCACTTATTATTCCACTGTTTATTATATCCACACTATTACTGTCTACTCCATTTCCTAAAAAAACAGTACCAGTATTAGACCATCCTCCACTTATTATCCCGCTATTTGTTATAGTCCCTATACTGCTACTACTGTATACTCCATTTCCTGAAGAAGAAATATCAGACCCTCCACTTATTATCCCGCTATTTGTTATAATCTCTATACTGCTATTACTGTATACTCCATTTCCTGAAGAAGGAGAAGGAGAAGTAGACTTTCCACCTATTATTCCGCTATTTGTTATAGTCCCTATACTACTACGAGTAGATACTCCATTTCCTGAAAAAGTAGAAGAAGTAGAAGAAGTAGACTCTCCACTTATTATCCCGCTATTTGTTATAGTCCCTATACTGCTTCTACTATATACTCCATTTCCTGAAAAAGTAGAAGAAGTAGAAGTAATAGACTCTCCACTTATTATCCCACTATTTATTATATTTATTCCAACACTAGATATATTTACTCCATTTCCATCTATTTCTACAATACTTCCTTCGTTAATAAAATTTTCTGTAATTTCAATGCTATACCCAATACTACCTGTTATCAGAAATATCACTAATGTTGACAATGTTAATTTAGTTCTTTTTTTTAATAATCCCTTTAATAGTTTTAATTCTTTCATAGTTAATTCCCCTTATTCTATTTTAATTTTTTTCATTCATCCATAAATCTTTTATTAAAACTTTAGAAAAGCTTTTAATAATATCATTATTTATTTCTTTTAATGCTTTACAAACTACACAATCACCATGTTTATAAGTGCAATTTTTGGCATTACTCAAACATCTATTGATAGTAAAACTATCAAATAAGCTAACTACATCAAATAATGATATATCTGAATTTTCTTTTGGAAAAAAGAAACCACCATTTTTTCCTTTTACGGATTTTAATAATCCACTTGCTGTAAGTTTTGTTAAAATTCTTAATCCCATTCTTTCTGGAATTTCACAATATTCAACTATTTCTAACCCTGAAATAAGATTTTCTTTTTTGAATAAATATAATATTATTCTAATTGCATAATCTGACTCTACTGAAATTCTCAAATGATCCTCCTAAAAGCTGTATTAAAATACTATTTTTATATTCTATAATATAACAAAATTTTTTAAAAGTTTAAAATATATAGAATATATCTTTAATATCAGAGTATCTCAATTTTTTCTTCATCAAATCTATTTTTTACAATTTCTAAGAAATCAAATAGTGCATCTTTATACTTTTAAAATAAGTGTTTCTGTTAACTTAAAATTTATTGAAACTGCTCCAATCCTTTGAGATATAATAGTTATTGAACCAACCTATATTTCTCCAAGAAAGTAGCGATTTATACCTATTTTATTTTTATTGATCAATTCATTCCCAGTATATCATATATAAAATTTGCCCAATCACATAAATAACTTAATATCCCTAATGTAATTACTATTCCTACTAATGACAATAGATATTTATTTAATTTTTTCTTTAATAAAAACCAAAATATCATATAAATAAAAGCTAAAAAAATTATTACAGGACTAAAAAAAATAAAAATTAATTCCACTTTTATAAAAAATCTTTTTCTGGAAACGCTTTACTTTGATTTTTATAACAATAAATATTATTTTATTTTGTATTGGTATCTCTGCATGAGGATATTGTACAGCAATTCTATTT
>JBOFRT010000106.1:0-1073 GCA_051651165.1 Cetobacterium sp. | reverse complement strand
GTTGCTATACTCTTGCTTATTATCAAAGAAGTCTTTTTTAACTTGTGATGTCATCTTTTCTTCTAATTTAGTTTTATCAAATACTAACTTCCAAAATGATGTTCTTACTTTTTCAAGAACCTCTTCATACTCCTTTTTACTATTACTAGAATTCTTTTCTAATAAGCTTTTTACATAAACTTTTTCTATAATTCCATCTAAGAAATATTCTAGTTTGCTTTTTAGAGTTAGATATTCCCCTACAATCTCTTTTACTGCCATATACTTATCTTCTAAATTTTGTAGTACATCTACTTTAGCAAGTTGGGTTATGTTAAGCTCTTGGAAATCAATATCATTTTCTTTAGAGAAACCATCAAATTTAAATTCAAACTTCTTACTCTTAGTTTTATTTTGTAATTTAACTAATGCAACTTCTACATTAGTTTTTCTTTCAGCATCTTTAAAACAGTTTCCAAGATATTCTATATCAGCATTATTGCTCTCTAATATATCTATTAAAAGCTTTCTCTCTTTTGTACAAGGATTTCTTATACTCTCTGCATTTAAAAGGCATCTTATGTATGTTCCTTCCTCTGATATATCCCAAGCTTTAAGTAAATGCTTAACTCCATTATCAAATGGCGGATTCATAAGAATTAAATCGAAGATATGATCTGGCTTATATTTTAGAAAATCATCTCCTAATATTGGATATTTCTTTTCTCGCAATATACTTTGTAATTCTGGATTTTTTTCAATACAAAATACTTTAGCTGATTTTTGATTTATAATACTAAGTAAATCACCTTTTCCTGCACTTGGTTCTAATATGTTCATACCCATTAAATTAAGTCCTGACACCATCTTTAATCCTATTTCATATGGTGTAGGATAGAAATTCTTATCAAACATTATTTATCCTCTCCTATCTCTATAAAGAATGAATTTCTTTTATCTTCATATTTTTTCATCTCATATAAAAATTCATCACAAGCCTTCTGATAATTAGTTTCAAGTATTAAGAATATATCTTGTGATATTCCATACTCTGGATCTGTCTCTAAGTATTCTCTACAACATCTGTACTTACT
>JBOFRT010000105.1:0-1371 GCA_051651165.1 Cetobacterium sp. | reverse complement strand
TCCAATGAGTGTAACGAATGGATCTTTTTTTTTCATCCAACTAAAAAAGAGGGAATTTTTCTTTTTCCCTCTTTTTTCTGTACTTAAATCCAATAATTAAAGCTAAATTTTTGTAATGGATTTATTATACCATTTTTCCTAGTATTTTTAAGGGTATAAACACAAGGCTATACTTTTTGAAAGAGCTTAAAATCAATTTTACGAGGTCGTTTTTTTACAGTTCCCATCCCTCTTTTTCTTTTTGTAGTTTTATCTCTAAATTATTTCTTTTTGGTGATTTTTCCTGGATTAAAACTTTTTTCAATCCTCCCAATGTATGTTTTAAATCTTTTTGAATTTGAATAGATTTATTTTTAACATAAGGTTTAAAATCTTTTTCTTTACTGCCTATTTTATTTATTTTTCTTTTAGCTAAATACTGGGTATTTAAATCATCTTTATTCATTCTAATTTCTTTCTCAACTATCTTTTTGGCTTGTTTAAAGCTCTTTTCTATTTGGTTAGAAACATCTTTTAAAACCTCTGAATCCTTATATTTTTTTAATAAATTTTCTTCAGATATTGTAATGTTTTGATATTTAGTTTTTAGTGTATCAATTTCTTTAGATAAAGATGACCTCTTTATAAAGTTTAATTTACTTGTTCCAGTAAATTCTTTTTCTAGGGTAGAAATATCTTTAGATAATTTTTTCCCCTCAAAGAATAGTTTATTATATTCACCTTTAGTAATTTTATTAATAGCAAATAATTCAACCGATTTAAAGCCATTATCTAGCCTTTTTTGGGCTACTAATTTACCTAACTTATCTTTTCCCTTCTCTAAGGTTTCAATACCTTTATTTAGCTTTTTAATGCTTATTTCACAATTTTGAGAAAGAACTTTAGCTTCAGTTTCAAATTTTGCTTTATTTGGAACTATAGTTTTCTCTTTTTCGAGTAATGAATTTTCATAAGCCATTATACTAACCCTTTGTTTATATAGAATTGCATTGTATTTTTCATCTTGATTATTTTTAGAATAATACTCATAAGAACTTTTAATTTTCTCTAGCTTAACTAAATTTTCTATATAACTTTTTAAGTTAGATTCTTTTACTGGAGCTTTTCCAATAAGTGATTTGATAGCTTTTAGTTCCTCTGATGTTTTAGTTTTAATTTCTTTTTCTAATCTATCAACTTTTACTTTTTGCTTTTCTAAACCGTCAATCATAGAATCGTATTCTTTATATCTGTAATCTAACTTTTCAGTAATTTCTTTTAGTTTTAAATTAGACTCTTTATATCCATCTCTTTCACCCATCATTAATTGATTTTGCATTTTATTAGTTAAAGATTCTTTTAATTGTTCATTAACCATTATATCTTTTGTGA
>JBOFRT010000104.1:0-3344 GCA_051651165.1 Cetobacterium sp. | reverse complement strand
ATGTTTAAAGTTAAATATTTATTTAAACTTTCTCTAAAAATCTCTTATCTTTTTTACTTTCGTATTGATAAAATTTGTAATAAGAAAAAGCCAGTAATAAATTACTGCATCTATTCCTAGATGTTTTCATTTCAATACTAGCTATATTTATCTTCTTTCTTTTTTCTCTTTTTGTTAAGTTCAATTAATATTAAGTCTCTTGCATCACTCTCATTAGAATTATCAGGTACCCAATTTTCAACTATTTTAGAAATATCATCTGTTGTAAATGTAATATTTAATTTATCCTTTCTAATATCAGAATCGCTTACTATTCTAAGAGTATTTAAATTTCCTTCTTTAAAATTAAGAAATATCTTACTTCCAATATAATTTTTTAAATAATTTTTTAAGTTTATTATATTTTTATTTACATTAATTGTTTCTTCGTTTAAAACTTCTTTTGTTGTTTTTAAACTTTTTATTTTATCATATTTTTTGAATTCATTATCAAGAAGATTTGAATTAATTCCTTCTATAAATGTTGCATCTATATTTTTTAAATGTTCAAAAAAATCACCAACACTGTCTATTTTCTTAATTAAGTCTGATTTTTCTATCTCATCAATCATTTCAATTACATTATTACTAGAAGACTCTATATTTTTTTTAGTTGCAATTAGTATTATTAATCCAGTAAAGCATATATATTTATATATTTTTACATCAACTTGAGAAAAAAATAATTTTCTCATTTCTTTAAATCTATTTAAGAAATATTGATCTAAAATCCAATCCTTATATTTATTCCCCACTATAGTTTCTTTTTTATAATTTATTGAGACTTCTACTTTCTCAATCATTTGAATATTTTTTAAATATTCATCGTCTAGCTCTAATACATAATTATAAAATTCATTAGAATCCGTGTCTACACTGCTTTCAATTATAAATATCGTATCTTTAGCTTCATTATCAAATAACTGTTCAATTTTCTTTTTTATTACGGAAGAATCTTTTTCTAATCTTGTTAAATTTCCTATATAAGTTAACAAAATACTTATTTTTAAAACTTTTGTTTTCAAACAACTATCTTTAATTTCATCCTCAATATTTTTAATCATTTTTTTTGATATACTCAAATCTTTTTCCCATTTTTTATCTAATAAATCTTTAATATATCCAAAATTATCCCTATTATCTACTACTGAACCTGTGTTAAACATAATTTCAAATATTATTCTTTCATTTATATTCTCAATATTTTTAATTGGCGTCTTATTATTTTTATTTAATATCTCTTGATTAATATTAATTTTTTTAGAAAAAATAACTGTCAAAATTGCAAAATAGAATTTAATTTTTTTATCGTAATCAATCTTTTCATTTTTTATAATAGCATGGCATTGTTTTACTAATCTTGGATTTTTTAATAATAATATTATTTCTTCTATTGATTTAATTTTTTCTATTATTTCAATATTTTCTTTTTCTTGATCTCTTTTGTATAAAAATTCATCAAGTAAATTATTTAATTTTTCTATAGTCTCTTTATAAACTTTTTTAACATCCTCTGAAAATTTAAACTCTTTTATTATTTCTTCATCATCTATTTCAGATAAAGTCACTATGAAATCGGTATATTTTTCAAAATACTCTTCTACTTCTACAGTATTATTTTCTTTTTCAAATAATTTTTTTAATTTCTCTAAATCATACAAATATATTCTCGGAATCCTTATTGGTAAAACTTCTTCTACTATTGATAACATATTTTGAATTTTTTCTTTTGACTCTAATCTCTCAAGATTATCAAGAACAATAACGACTTTCTTTCCTAACTCTTTTATCTTTACAGAAATCTCTTTTTTTTCATCTAAGTAACTTTCTTTTTGAAAAAAATACTTAAATATAGATTTTAACCAACCTTCTGGTTGATAAAATAAACTCTCAATAATTAAATTTTTTTGCGGAATAATTTTATTTCTGATAAAAATATCATCTAACTGAATATTTATATTATTTATTAAACTTTTATTTTCTAAAAATAAAGAAGTATCTATATAAATATACTCATAATCGTCCTTAAATTGAGATTTTTCTAAAAAATATTTAATAAAAAAAGTTTTTCCACTTCCCCATTTTCCAATTATAGAAGTACCTTTATTAATTTTTAAAAATCCATTTAAAATTGGAAAGTCTTTTTTCCTAGATTCAAAAATCTCATTTTTATTAGTATCTTCCTCTACTATTGTATCCTCTATATTATAATCTAAATATAACTGTATAAAAATTAGAATACTTAGTACTCCAATTCCTAATATAATTAAAGCTTTATTAGATATATAATTTTCTATTTTAATAATATTATTTAAATTCGTTCCAAATATAAAAGAAAAAATAACTACTTCTATATGTAAAATATTAATAAAAATTTTAGATATAAATTTTATAGACTTTTTGCTTTTTTCATATTTTGATCTTAATATACCATAATAAATACCTAACGTTGATAATAATAACATTAAAAACTCTATAACCGTATTTGTTATTTGAAAAGGTTTATTAATACTAAAAACTTCTAATTCACTTCCAAAAAGTGTTATTGTTTCAGTTGATGATAATCCTGAATTAAATAGCCATCCTAAAAAAAAAGCTAATACTACCGATACAATAAAATTTAACTTATTCTTTTTCAAAATATCCCCCTTAAAATTTTTAAAATAATTTAAGTATAACATATTTCTAAAATAATAAACAAGGCGCGCTCGCCTCGCCTTAGCTAGTACGTTGTTTACGGCGGCCTCGCTTGGTGGCCGGGGCCCATCCCCCGCCGGCGTCGCTACAGATGTTTTTTTAGTACAGGCCGGCCCAGGTAATTTTTCAAAAAAACATCTTTCGCTGGCATCCCCAGTTAAGGTACCGTTTTATTTTAGTCGCCTCTTGGGGGATGGGTCTCTACTCGGTCTTAGGACCTCGTGCCCACGGCCACAGCAACATAAGCTCGTAACTATGAAAGACATATTATCTATTCTATTTAAAAAAAGTTTAGGCGGAAATAAATTTCTCTTTCTTCCAACTACAATCTCCGCCATACAAAAAGTTCGCGACGCGGACTTTTTGTAAATTACAATAACCAGAATACTCTCTAAATTTTGAAAAAACTTTCAACAAAAGATAAAATCTTTAGAAAAATTTTAAGTCCTAACTACTCTTAAACAATTAACATTTTTTATAAACTTTTTAGATCCTTGATTTTTATTTAAAATAAGGTATACTCTAGTGTTAATATTATTTTGACTTGTTATTTAATTTTTTTAGTTGAGCACTTTTGAAAAGTATTTTTTGATGATAACCCAAATTTT
>JBOFRT010000103.1:0-10172 GCA_051651165.1 Cetobacterium sp. | reverse complement strand
AGACAATAGTATCAAAAAGAGATTTTAGTCTTGGATATGAAGGATTACCAAAATCAGATGTTATTCAATTTGTATTAGAAGATAATACATATATTACAGCTAGACCTTCTGGAACAGAACCAAAAATAAAATATTACTTCTGTGTCGTTGGAAAAACAGAGATAGAAGCAAACGAAAAATTAATGAAAACTATGAAAGTATTTGAGGAGTTTATAGATGAAAAAAGTTACTAAAGCAGTTATACCTGCAGCAGGATTAGGGACTAGAGTTTTACCTGCAACAAAAGCGCAACCTAAGGAGATGTTAGTTATCGTTGATAAGCCATCGCTACAATATATAGTAGAGGAGTTAGTAGAATCAGGAATAGAAGATATACTAATTGTAACTGGAAGAAATAAAAACTCTATAGAGGATCACTTCGATCACTCTTTTGAATTAGAAAATACACTAGCTAGACATGGAAAGGATGAACTTTTAGAAAAAGTAGAAACTATTCATGGAATGGCAAATATATATTATGTTAGACAAAATCATCCACTAGGACTTGGACATGCTATACTAAAAGCAAAATCTTTTATAGGAGATGATCCTTTTGTTATAGCTCTTGGAGATGATATTATGTATAATCCAGAGAAAGAAGTGACAAAGCAACTTATAGAGAAATATGAAGAGTATGGACACTCTATAATTGGAGTTCAAGAGGTTGAACCTAAAGATGTATCAAAATATGGAGTTATAAAACCAGTAGAGGATTTAGACTCTAAAACTGTAGCTATGTGTGATTTCGTAGAAAAACCAAAATTAGAGGAAGCTCCGTCGTTAAAAGCTTGTTTAGGAAGATATCTATTAACTCCTGATGTATTCCAATACTTAGAAAATACTGCACCAGGAAAAGGTGGAGAGATTCAACTTACAGATGGAATTTTAGCTATGATAAATGACAATAAAAAAGTGTTAGCTTATAATTTTGATGGAACAAGGTATGACATTGGAAATAAAATCGGATTATTAAAAGCTAATATAGAGTTTGGATTACGTAATAGTGAAACTAGTGAAGATTTAAAAGAGTATTTAAAAAGTATTAATTTATAGAGAGAAGCTAGGCAACTTTGCCTAGCTTTCCTTATAAAACTCATCTATTATTTGAAGCACCTCACTTTGAGTGGAGTACTCTATTTTATCTAGAATATTTTTTCGTTCAATTAAAGTTATAAAATCATTTAGAGCATCCATGTGTTCTTTTTGATCCTTACTTGAAAAACATAGAATAACTCTAACAACCTTATTACCAGGGAACTCTATTGGAGTATCAAAACGTACCAAACTCATATCAGTTTTAAAAACTCCTTGGCTGGCTCTAGCATGAGGAAAAGCAATCTTGTTATTCATAATCATATAGCTTCCATTTTTATTGATAACCTCAATCATATCTTTAATATACTCCTCATTTACAGAACCATTTTTCACTAAAATAGCTCCAGCCTTTTTAATAGCTTCCTCCCAACTACTTGCACTTTCAGAAAAAGAGATAGAGTTTAAATTTAAAAGAGTTTTCAAATTTGGATTTTTCCTATCTTCAAAATCATTGATATAGAAGTTTCTAAGATTTCTTTTCAGTCCAGCTATAAGTTTTTCCTCATCTAAGATATTACAACTCTCTTTAATTGTTTCAAGAACACTTTTTAAAGATACCTTTCTTTTTTGCTCACTTAATCCTAGAGATAGAAGTCTCTCCTTGTTTTCTTTAGAAAGTATTGGGTGAACTTTAACTATAGGTACATGTATATCTAAATGTGATTCAAGATCCATTGTAGATATTATAATATCTACATCTTTAAAATTCTTTAACTCTAAAAACTTATGATATGGAATAGTATCAACTATATTAACATCATATAACTCACTTAACTTATGAGCTAAAATCTTTGAACTTCCATATCCAAGACCACAAACTAAAAGTAGATTTTTAGTCTTTCTATTACTACTTAAATATCTATCTGTAGCTGTTTTAAAGTGTAGAGTTATATATGCAATCTCCTCCTCTGGAAGATTTTTTCCAAGATATTTTTCTAAAATAGGTTTACTTACTCTTTTAACTGTTGAGTAAAGATCAAAATATGTTGTTTCCACCTCTTTAGCTATTGGATTTTCCAAAGAGATATTGTTTTTAATTCTATAGTAAGCTGGTTTTAAATGATTAAGCAGCCCATCTATAAGAGTTTTATCTCCTGTTAAATCCATATTTAGTTGATATCCCATAATTTTAATAATCTCAACTACAGTAGTTTCTAACTCAATCCAGTTCTCTAAAAAAGAGGAGTTAAAGTTATATGAGTGACTTCCTAAAAATAGCTCTGTTAAAACTAAAACTTCACTTTCATTAAAAGTTATAGAAAACTCATTTTCAAGGTGACATATCTCTTGAGATATAACACTATATTCACTAGTTTTTAATAAAAACTCACGATTTTGTTGACGGTTATCAATAATGTGATTACTTTTTATTCTTTCAATACATAGATTTATATAGAATGTTAAAATATTAAAAGCTTCATCAGATATTATAATATCAAGTTTCTTTTCTATCCTTTTAATAAAGAACTTAATTAAACTTAAAATAGAATCGTCTAAACTTTCTATAATAGCATCAGCTATAAAGTTTAAACCATAGGTCCCACCTGAAAGATATCTTGATCTATATCTATTTTTATAGATTTCTACATATCTAGTTATATATCTAAGTTGAAGTTGTCTTATACTTTCCTCTTTTCCTTCTAAAACTACTCCCTGTTTAGAGATAAAGTTTAACTCTAAAGAGTTAGTATCAAAGAAAGTTTTAACCTCTTTTAAATCTAACTTTATAGTGCTCAAACTTACATCTAAATCTTCACCAATCCCTAAAAGTCTATTATTTTCACTAAAAAGAAATTTAATTTTTAAAAACTCTCGTCTTTCATCAGAGGTGAAAACATAGAATCTATGTAGTATCTCTTCTAAAAAAAGCTCTAGGTTTTTAACACTCTCTTTTGTTGAATAGATACCCTTTTGAAGTTTTTCAATCTCCATATACCCACTTTTTTCTAAGTGGTAGTTTATATTATCAATATCATATCTAATACTACGTTCACTAATATTAAAAAAACTAGCAGCCTCTTTTAAAGAAAGCTGTAAATCATTATCAATTAAATATTTTATTATTTCAATACAACGTTTATTTAACATATATACCTCCATTAAACGCTTTTATAAAATCCTCTTCATAATCTGAAAGTATAAGGTTTTCAATCAATTCCTCATCCTCAATACTATTTATAATATTAGCTATATAATCTAAACGAAGATTTTGATTTTTTATAGTGATTCCAATTAAAATATAAACTTTTTCACCATTTTCAAAATCAATTCCATATGGGTAGTGATGAATAACCACTCCATTTTTACAAATGAGATTTAAAGATGAGTGTGAACCGTGAGGAATAGCTATACCATTACCAATATATGTAGAGCAAGTTATCTCCTTTTCTACCAAACTATCTTTATAACCACTCATAACGAAACCAAAGTTTTCAAGATCCTCCCCTAAAGCTTTGAGAGCTTCAGATTTAGAAGTAGACCTTAAAGAGAGTTTTAACCTCATCTCTAAACATTCATTTTTTAAAAATCTATCTATATAAAACTCTTTATCTAAAAAATCCTCTAAATAAAGTTTAGGTATATTTGGATACTCTTGAATTACACGATTTTTTAGTTTTTCATGAGTAATAATCAGATTAACCTCAGAGAGGCTATCACCTATATAACTATTAGTAATATCTATATCTTTAAACTTAGTTTTTTCAAAAATGGTTTTTAACATATTAGCTCCAATAGCACTAGATCCCATTCCTGCATCACATAGAAAAACTATTTTTTTAATATTTTGTACATGAGGTACTGGTATGTCATCTACCTCTTTTTTAACTTTTAAAGAGGTAGTCTCTACTTTAGGTTTTTTCAAAATAATATAAGTTATAAAAAATGACACTCCTGTTGAAACACCAAAACCTAAAAGTATATAGATATAATCTCTATCCTTTGAGAGTAAAAGTAGATTTAAAATACTTCCAGGAGAAGCCACTCCCATAAGTCCAGCTTTAAAAATATAAAAAATCAGATTACCAGCTAATCCACCTAGAGATACAGCCCAAAGAAGTTTTAGATTTTTTAAAATATATGGAAAGTAAACCTCATGTATTCCGCCAATAACTTGAACAAATATATTTGATAATAGATTTACTCTTTGAGATGTTCTAGATTTTATTAAAAGTAGTCCTAAAAGAACTCCAAGTCCTGGGCCAGGATTTGTTTCTAGTAGAAAAAGAAGTGATTTTCCCTTCTCACTCAGATCATTAAAACCTAAAATAGAAAGTATTCCATGATTTATAATGTTATTGAAAAAGAAGACTTTTCCAATCTCTAAAATAGGTGTAAGAATAATTAAGCCATAAATATTTTGAACAACTCCTATTAAAAATTTAGAGATAGTTTCAAGGTAGTAGTTAGTATGCTTTAAAATAAAGTAAAAAGTTCCACCTGTAATAAGTGCAATTAGAGGGTATAAAAAGTTAAAAAGAAACATTTGAAAACCACTGTACACATATTTTTTTATAAATATATTTAGATATTTAATTAAAAACCCAGAGGTAACTCCCACAACAATCCCCTGATTAATAGTGGAATCTGGATATAAAAACATAGATATGCTCATAGAGATAATAGCTACAATACCTCCACCATTTTTCTCTAAAATATTTCCAGCACTATAAGCAAGAGCCATTGGTAGAAGATAAATCTCAAAATAAGTTCCATATAACTCTAAATTTGGAAAATAATATAAGCTCCAACGGATAATTCCAAGAGCTATAAATAGGTATATATTTTTTAAAATAAGTTTACTAAAGAAATTTCCTATTTTATAAATCATCAAAATGTGCTACCTCCAAATAAATTATAAAATATTTTAACATATTGCTTCAAAAAAAGTGTGACTGTTTATTTCAAAAAAAAGTGAAAGGTTTTAACCTTGATATTTTAATTCAAATCAATTAAAGTTAAAAGTAATAAAAATTCAAAAGGGGTGTTTGTATGAGATTAATAATTCCAGGAGCAAATATTGGAGATTGGGCAGCAGCTTATGTAGTAAAAAAGATAAAAGAGTTTAATCCAACAAAGGAGAAACCATTTGTTTTAGGACTACCTACGGGAAGTACACCAGAGAAGATGTATAAAAGATTAGTTGAGCTATATAAAGAGGGAGTTATCTCTTTTGAAAATGTAATTACATTTAATATGGATGAGTATGTTGGATTAGGACCTAACGATGAGCAAAGTTATCACTACTATATGCATGAGCACTTTTTTAATCATGTGAATATACCTAAAGAGAATATAAATATTTTAAATGGACTTTGTGAAGATTTAAAAGCAGAAGCCAGAAGATATGAGGAAAAGATAAAGTCAGTTGGAGGGATTCACCTTTTTGTTGGAGGAATAGGGCCAGATGGACACTTAGCTTTCAATGAACCAGGATCATCTTTAAGTTCAAGAACTAGAGATAAGGAGCTAACTCAAGATACAATTATAGCTAACTCAAGATTTTTCGGTGGGGATATAAATAAAGTTCCAAAGGTTGCAATGACAGTTGGAGTTGCTACAGTTTTAGATTCAGAGGAGGTTATGATTTTAGTTGATACTCATGCTAAAGCTCTTGCTCTACATAAAGCTGTTGAGTGTGGAATAAACCATATGTGGACAGTGTCAGCTCTACAACTTCATAGAAAAGGTATTATAGTTGCAACAGAGGAAGCTTGTAGTGAACTGAAAGTATCAACATATAGATATTTTAAAGATATAGAAAAGGATAACTTAGATACAGAGAAGTTTTTAAATAGTGTTAAATAAAGTAAAAAAATATGAATTTTTCAGCTACCAATTTTTGGTAGCTTTTTTATTTCCATTTTTTTTGAAACTTAAGAGGTAAATTTTCTTTGAAGCCATTGAACTTTGAAGGTTTTCAAGGTTTTTAGTATCATTGGGACAGAAAGATCAAAGAGAAACAGGAGGGAGAAAAAATGAAAAGTTCAGAGTTTAAAGTGAGAGTTCAAGCTTTCGGAAGATTCTTAAGTGGAATGGTTATGCCAAACATTGGGGTGTTTATAGCTTGGGGACTTTTAACAGCACTATTTATACCAACAGGTTGGTTTCCAAATGAGCAGTTAGCAAAGATGGTAGGACCAATGATTACATATATACTTCCATTACTTATAGGGTATAACGGAGGAAAGTTAATAGCAGGAGATAGAGGAGCAGTTGTAGGAGCTATAACAACTGTGGGAGTTATCTGTGGAACATCAATTCCTATGTTTATAGGAGCTATGATTGCAGGTCCAGTTGGTGGATATGTAATTAAAAAGTTTGATGAAAAGATGAAAGGAAAGATAAAGTCAGGATTTGAGATGTTAGTAAATAACTTCTCAGCAGGAATTGTGGGACTGATCCTAGCAGTTATATTTTTCTATGGTGTAGGACCAGTGGTAGAGCAGCTAAATACACTTCTTGGAGTTGGGGTAAATAGATTAGTTCAAGCAGGACTACTACCATTAACATCATTAGTTGTTGAGCCAGCAAAAGTTCTATTTTTAAATAATGCTATAAATCACGGTGTGTTTGGACCACTTGGAATTCAACAAGTTTCAGAAACAGGAAAATCACTATTCTTCCTAATTGAAGCAAATCCAGGTCCAGGATTAGGAGTACTTTTAGCTTATATGATGTTTGGTAAGGGAGCTTCGAAAGATTCAGCTTCTGGAGCAGCTATAATACATTTCTTTGGAGGGATACACGAAATCTACTTCCCATATATTTTAATGAAACCAATGTTAATAGTATCACTAGTATTTGGGGGAATGACAGGAGTATTTATAAATGTTCTTTTTAATGGAGGATTAGTAGCACCACCATCACCAGGAAGTATTTTTGCAATAATGGCTTTAGCACCAAAGGGGGAGATATTACCAGTACTTTTATCAGTGGTTGGAGCTACAGCAGTTACTTTTGTAACAGCAGCAATAGTTTTAAAAAGTTCAAAAGAGATAGAAGAGGATATGAAATCTATAAAGAGTTTTGTAGCTGAGAGTAAAACGCTAGAAACAATATCAAGAATAATAGTTGCATGTGATGCTGGAATGGGATCAAGTGCCATGGGAGCTGGAGTTTTAAGAAAGAAGATAGAGGCAGCTAACTTACCAATAGAGGTTGCAAACTGTTCAATCTCAAATCTAACAGAGGATATGGATATAGTGATAACTCATAAGGATTTAACAGAGAGAGCTAAGAAAACTGTATCTTCACCAATGCACATATCAATAGATAACTTTATGAATCATAAGTTTTATGATCATTTAGTGGAGAACTTAAAAGAGAGATTTAAAGATGTTCATATTGAAATTGAAAATAATGAGAAAAAAATAGTAAAAAAAGGTAGTGTAAATCCTGATATCTTAAGAAAAGATGGAGTTTTAATAGGATTAGAGAGTGTTAGTAAAGAGAAAGCTATCGGTGAAGTAGCAGCACACTTAGAGAAGTTAGGATATGTAGGAAAAGGTTATGGGAAATATATGCAGGAGAGAGAGAAGGTTTCAACTACGTATATTGGAAACTATGTAGCTATTCCTCATGGGACAGTAGAAGGGAAAAAAGAGGTACTAAAATCTGGAATTGTAATTTTACAGTATCCAAATGGAATAGATTTTGGAAATGGAAACAAGGCATATTTCCTAATTGGAATAGCTGGAAAAAATGATGAACATGTGGAGATAATCTCTAAAATTGCAGATGTAATTGAGGATGAAGATGAGGTTTTAGTTTTAAAAGATGAGAAAAAAGCTGAAAAAATATATAAGATATTTAATGTTTAATGGAGGGATAGAGATGAAAAAAGCGATACAGTTTGGAGCAGGAAATATTGGTAGAGGATTTATTGGAAAGATACTATCTCAAAGTAGATATGAGGTTTGTTTTGCAGATGTAGCAAAGGATATTATAGATGAGTTAAATAAAAATCATGAGTATAATGTTGAGATTGTTGGAGCTAATAGGAAAGTTGTAAAAGTGAAAAATGTTTTAGGTGTTATGTCAAATGGTGATGAGATAATTGAAAAAATAAAAGAGTCAGAACTTATAACAACTGCTGTTGGACCAAATGTTTTAAAGATAATTGCTAAGACTTTAGCTAAGGGAATAGAGGCTAGAGAGGCAGCTGGAATAAATGAGTATCTGAATATAATAGCGTGTGAAAATATGATAAATGGAACATCATTTTTAAAAGAGGAGATAGAGAAATATCTATCAAAAGAAACAGTGGACGGGTATATGAAAAAATATGTGGGATTTCCTAACTCTGCTGTAGATAGAATAGTTCCTCCAATGGATAGTAAAGAGAATATTTTAGATGTTAAAGTTGAAGAGTTTAGAGAGTGGATAGTGCAGCAAGCTGCTTTTAAAGGGGAGATTCCTAAAATTGAGGGAATGGAGTTAACAAATAACCTTATGGCTTTTGTTGAAAGAAAGCTATTTACTCTAAATACAGGGCATGCTATAACTGCTTACCTTGGAGTGTTAAATGGGCATAGTACAGTGAAAGAGAGTATTGAAAACCCTGAGATTAGAGAGGTTGTAGTAGATGCAATGAAAGAGAGTGGAGAGGTTTTAATAAAGAGGTATAACTTTGAAAAGGATGTTCATGAGAAATATATCAATAAGATACTTACTAGATTTGAAAATCCACATTTAAAGGATGAGGTGTTTAGAGTGGGAAGAGAGCCACTTAGAAAGCTAAGTTTTAATGATAGACTAATAAAACCACTTAGAGGGACACTAGATTACGAGTTAAAGAATGAGAGTTTAGTGAAGGGAATAGCTGCAGCGATGAAGTATCAAAACGAGAATGATCCTCAGGCTGTTGAGCTAAATGGAATGATTAATGAGTTAGGAATAAAGGAAACTTTTAAAAAGATATCAGGATTAGAGAATAGCTATGGTCTTGAAGATAGAGTTTCTTATCACTATAGTATGATATAGTGGAATATAAAACCAGACTAATTTTTTAGTCTGGTTTTTCTTATTTTTATACTTGAAGAAATTTTAAAAAATTTTAAAATTTTTTCAAATAGATAAATAAAAAAATGTGAAGTATACTTTACCAATAAGTAACATTGTAAAACAAAATAGGGGGCGAATATGAAAAAAATTAATAATGAAGAAAAAAGTATAAAAAGATATTTAAAAAATCAGATCTCTTTAAATTTAGAAACTATAGTTAAGTTTTTAATAACAGGAGTAATTGGAATATCTCTAACTGCATGCGGAGGAGGTGGGGGAGGAGGAAGTTCATCAGATTCAAAACCACCAGTAGTTGGACCAGAGGACCCAAAACCAGAACCACCAGTAGAGCCACCAATTGTAGAAGAAGTAGAGGTAAATAAAAATAATGAGGGACATATAATAACAGGAAAAGATACAAATGTCTCAGGTGTTATAAAAGGAGATGCAACTTCTAAAAATATAGTAGGAATAACAGCTAAAAATTCAAATGTTGAAAGTAAGGCTACTATTAACTTAAGTGGAGATGGTTCAGTTGGAATGCATGGAACTACAGATTTATTAACAGCGAACACAAGAGCTAACTATTCTATTAAAAATACTGGAACAATAGAGATAAGTGGAAAAAATTCAGTTGGCATATCTGTAGAAAATGGAGTAGTTGGAATAAACAATGGTACTATTATTGGAACTGGAGAGGGAGTATATCAACAAAATCAAGATGGAACAACAATAGAGAACAGTAGTGGTAGTACAGGAATACTAGCTAAAAATGGATCAAAGGGAATAAATAATAAAGATATTATTTTAGAAGGAGCATATACTTCTGGAATGATTGCAAAAGATAAAAGTATTGTAGAAAACAATGGAAACATATCTGTAAAATCAAAATTAGTAGAAGAAAGTGAACTTTCTGAAGGTGAGTATTATAAAGGAATAGTTTATTCAACAGAGAAGGGATTAGTAGCTGATAATGGAAGTAATGCAGTAAATAATGGACTTATAACAGGACAGGGAAATGTTAGAGGAATAGA
>JBOFRT010000102.1:0-1547 GCA_051651165.1 Cetobacterium sp. | reverse complement strand
TAGAAGAAGTTATGTTAAAGAAAACTCCTATGAAAGTTTTAGGAGAAGCAGATGATATAGCTATGGCTGTATTTTTCTTAGCATCACCTCTATCTAAATGGATTACAGGACAAATTCTTCCTGTTAATGGTGGTGGAGAACAAGATTTAGAGGGATAATTTTTTATTAAGGGGTGGATTTTATGCTTACTTTTGAACACTATATTATGGATTCTTTTAAAATTTTATTGCACTGGTTAGCTTTCTTTTTTACAGCTTTGTCTATAGGAGTTATCTGCTTTGGGTTTTTAAAAAGTGTTAAAATCCTATTTACAAATAAAGAAGCTCTTAGTTTCAATAAAATAATGAGAGAAACTTTTGATAAGTACATTTTAGTAGGTCTTCAATTTTTAATCATTGCTGATATTGTTGATACTATTATTTTAAGAGATTTACAAAACATTGTGCTAGTGCTTCTAATAGTTATTATTAGAACTATTATGAGTTGGGAAATAGAAAAACATAAATAAAATAAAATAAAAAAGCTCTAAGTGAATTAATCACTTAGAGCTTTTTTTAGTCATCACTATATTTTTCATTTAATAAACTTTCATCTAATCCTTTTTCAATCTGCTCTTTTGTTACTCTAATATTTGAAGTTTTATCTAAAAATTTCATTATTAAATATGAAACAACTATAGAATATACTCCTACTAATGCTGCTCCAAATAGTTGAATCCATAATTGATGAGAACTAGCTGAAACTTCATTTACCATTCCATTTGCTAAAAGTCCAATCAATACAGTTCCCATAAATCCTCCAACACCATGAACACCCCATACATCTAGAGCATCATCCCATTGCATTTTTCTTGGTATTTTTATTGCATAGAAACATACAATTCCTGCTAATGCTCCCATTAATAATGCAGATGGTGGTGTTACATAACCTGATGCTGGTGTTATTGTTGCAAGCCCTGCAACAGCTCCAACTAAAGGATCTAAAAATGAAAACTTTTTCTTTTCAGAATATGACATTATTGCCCATACAATCATACCACTTGCACAAGCTACACCAGTATTTGTAAATACAATCGCTGTTGTTCCTGCAGCTGCCAAAGTTCCTCCTGCGTTGAATCCAAACCACCCAAACATAAGTATCCCAGCTCCAACTGCCACAAGTCCCATATTAAAAGGTCCTTTTCCAGTTATAACTTTTCTTTTCCCAAGAACCCAAAGAGCTCCTAATCCTGAAAAAGCTGCTGAAACGTGGATTACAGTACCTCCTGCAAAATCTACAAATCCCATTTTAGCTAAAAATCCTTGTCCCCATACCCAATGAGCTACAGGGAAATAAACTAAAATCATCCAAATAACAAGATACTTTAACCAAGCTCCCATAGTTATTCTATTAACTATAGATCCTGTCATTAACGGTAAAGTTATTATTGCGAACATTAATTGATACATAAAAAACATTAAAAATGGAATTGTTAATCCATACTTAGTGTTGACTTGAAAAATTATATCTTTAAAATTCATAAATTGGAATGGATCTCCAATTATTCC
>JBOFRT010000101.1:0-1047 GCA_051651165.1 Cetobacterium sp. | reverse complement strand
CCTAAACTATATATTAAATCATATGGATTTTCTTGTGCATGTATTGTATTTTGTTGAAGAGATGTAAATACCTCTTGTAATGACATTGGAGTTGGTTTAGCTTCTAACTTTTCCCAAGTTTTTACAAAGATTGGAACATCTGGAACTCTAATAATCATTCCTTTTAAATCTCCAACAGATTTTATCTCTCTATTTGTTGTAAGGTTTCTTGGCGCTCTCTCATGATAATACAGTGGAATTAATCCTGCATTTGTTTGAATATTTTCTTTTATCTCTTGCCCTATCTCACCATTTAGTACTGTATTCATATGATTTAAATCTCTAAATGCATATGGAACAGCCATTAGTGCTGCTTTTGGTGCCCAGTTTTGTAATGTTTCTCCAGTTAAAACCATATCTAAAGTTCCTAATCTTACGCTATTAATCATATCTGTTTCTGATCCTAATTGACCATTTGGAAAAATTTTAACTTTTACCTTTCCATTTGTTTTAGTTTCTACAGCTTCAGAAAATTTAACTGCTGTTTCATGCCAAATATGATCTGTATTTGCATTGTGACCTAACTTCCACTCCACTGTTTTCTCTTTACTACCAAAAAAAGAAAAACTAACTGTTGCTATAAATAAAAATAAAACTAAATTAAAAAATTTTCTCATAACTTTATAACCTCCATTTTTTCTTTACTTTCAACTTGTATATTAATATATATACTTCTTATTTGTTTTTTTGTCAAATTTTTTGTTCGTTTTTTATATTTATATTTTGAAATTAAATCATTTAAAATATAAATATAGTTCTAATATTGCTTATTTTTTACAAAAATGCTAATATACAAGTTAAGGAATGCGAAATTTTGGGAGGACTTTTTTATGATAAAATTTGCTTTAAAAAATTTAAAAGAAAGTAATCGTGAATATGTTTATAGAACTTTAAAAGAAAATATTATAAATTTTTCTTATGTTCCAGGAGATATGATTAGTGAGCCTGAGATTTGTTCACTTTTTAATATGAGTAGAACTCCTATTAGAGAAGCTTTTATTAAGTTAT
>JBOFRT010000100.1:0-4668 GCA_051651165.1 Cetobacterium sp. | reverse complement strand
GTAATAGATATAGCTTAATAGGAGGAAACTTATGAGAAAATTATTGGTTTTAATATTATCATTATTTATGATGGTGTTGTCATTTGCTACTACTATAAAAGGTAAAGTTATAAAAGTAGCTGATGGAGATACAATAACTATATTAGAAGAGAATGGAGAAAATACGAGGGTAAGATTTTACGGAATAGATGCTCCAGAGAAAAAGCAAGAATATGGGATAAAGAGTTTAGATGTATTGAAAAAGCTTATCGATAAAAAAGAAGTAGAGATAGACGTTAAAGATAAGGATCAATATGGGCGAATAGTTGGAGTAGTATATTATAATGGAATGAATATAAATTTATATATGCTAGAAACTGGGAACGCTTGGTGGTATAAGCAGTATTCAAAGCATAATGTAGAGTTTGGAATAGCTGAGGAGAAAGCTAAGTTAGGAAAGTTAGGTTTATGGAGGGAAAGTAATCCAACCGCTCCTTGGATATATAGAAAGAATAAAAAATAAATGGAGCTAAGTGGGGGTAAAATGGAAGATAAACTAAATCGAACACCTATAATAGAAAATTTAACAGAGGTTATAGAACAACTTGAATTAGATAGAGGAATTGTAGTAGGAATAGATGCAAGTTGGGGGAAAGGGAAAACTACATTTATTAATTTATGGGAAGAATATTTAAATAAAAACAAAAGTGATAGGTACAGTATAATTAAATTTAATGCATGGGATAAGGATGATAGTGGAAATCCTTTGGTTTCCTTAATTGTAGAGTTAGAAGAATTATTGATTGGAGAAACTAAAGACGAAATATATGGATTTGTAAAGGAGTTGGCGAAAGGATTTATTCCGAATTTAGTAGAAAGGCTTACTTGTGGTGGTATAAAATCAGAAGATTTAAATACGTTATTAAAAGCTCACGATACACTAAAATATGATTTGATAGAACATGAAAAGACAAGAATAGAATTAAAGAAGAAACTCAAAGATTCTATTACAAAGTTAGCAGAAGGAAAGAAAATAATATTTTTTATAGATGAATTAGATAGGTGTAGACCACTGTATGCTATAGAGCTATTAGAAACAATAAAGCACTTATTTGATGTGAAAAATTGTATATTTATATTGGCTTGGGATAAGGTTCAGCTTTCTGAATCAATTAAAACAGTTTACGGAATAGGGATGGACTCTAATGGCTATTTGAGAAGGTTTATTGATTTAGATTATCAATTGCCAGAACCATCTAGAAAAGATTATATAAACTACTTGATTGAAAAAGAAAACTTAAAAGAAAGTTACTATGCTACATTTTATGAGTTACTACCTAATTTTTGTGATGTATATAATTTAAGCTTGAGAGATATAGATAAACTAGTGCTTTATTTAAAAATTCATTTGAAGAGAATAGAAAAAATAGAAGGAATAAAAACAACATATGAATATGTATATAGTCTTTTAAAATCTATTTTTGTAATTGTGAAAATAAAAAATGAAAGCTTATATTTGAAAATTAGAACAAAGAATTATTTGAAAACAGACATTCCAGAACTATTAGTAGAGTTACAGATAACTCAACTAGAAAGTATTGTAGCAACTAGTTTAAAAGGATTGGATGAATTTTTAAAGGAGATAATTTCTACTTTTTTAGAATGTAATATAAATAAAGATAGAGAAATAAGATATGAGTTATTTGTACGAGAGGAATGGAGCGTTAAAGATCGATTAGATATGAGTCATTTTTGTGGAGACGATCTAATTTTAAGAGAAATAGATTTTTTAGAAAATTTGAAGATTAGTAATTGAGAGGTGTTTTATGAAAGAGATAAAATTTTATTTTGACTTTGAAAATTATAAAGTTATATTTGATGATGGGACTGTATGTGAGATAGATAATGATAAAGATTCTTTTGTATATAAAGGAGTAAAATTTATAATGGAGTCTGATGTTGAGAAAGATTTGTGTTATAAATTTAATAAAAGATATGTAAATATAAGTGAGAGTTGATTACTCTTACTTTTTTTTTGTTGTTAAACGAATTGAAAACAGACCTTTTTTTCAAATGGAATTTATGATAAAATATTATGAAAATTATAAAAAGGAGAGATCTTTATGGGAAGAGGAGGAAAACGTTCAAACTCTGGAAGAAAAAAAATAGGAGACAAGCAAGTAAAAATAGTTTTAAATGAAAAAACTTTATTAGATATAAATGAAAAGTTTAATGGAAAAACAAACGCAGAAAAAGTACGAAAATGTATTTTAAAAGGATTAGAAAGGGATGATGATGGAGAATATACATTATAAAAAAAGGCACTTGAAGACCGTAAGCTTATTTTCTGGAGCAGGAGGTTTAGATTTAGGGTTTTTAAATGCTGGATTTGATATAATATGGGCAAACGATATAAATAAATATGCGGTAGAAAGTTATAAAGCAAATATAGGAGATCATATAGTTTGTGAAGATTTGAGTGAATGTTTAAACACTATACCAAATCACGATGTGTTAATAGGAGGATTTCCTTGTCAGCCTTTTAGCATGATGGGAGAACAAAAAGGATTTGACGATCATAGAGGAACTTTATTTTTTACGATACAACAAATTCTAGAAAAACATAATACGAAAATTATTGTTTTAGAAAATGTTAGAAATTTATTAACTCATGATAATGGAGTTACTTTTGAAAAAATGAAAAATATTTTAGAAAATGAATTAGGATATTTACTGTATTATAAAGTTGTAAATACAGCTGATTACGGTATTCCACAAACTAGAAGAAGGTTATTTATAGTAGGTTTTAAGAAGGAGTTTTATCCAAATATTAACTTTACTTTTCCAAAAGAAAAAGAGTTAACTAAAACAATGCAAGATATATTAGATAAAAATGTTGAACCAAAATATTTTTTATCTGAAAAAATATTAGTGACAATCCTAGCACATGGGACAAAAAATTATAAAGCTAAATCGGAGATTGATTTAAGTATAGCAAGGCCTTTAACAGCTACTATGCATAAAATGCATAGAGCAAGCCAAGATAATTATGTGACAGATGTAAAAAATAGACTTACATTTGAGAATAATGAAAAACCAATTTCAAACATAAGAAAGTTAACACCAAATGAATGTAGAAAATTACAAGGATTCCCAAATACGTGGAAAAAAGTTGTTTCTGATACGCAAGAATATATCCAATTTGGAAATGCGGTAACTGTTGATACAGCATATTATATTGCTAAAGAAATAACAAAAGCATTAAAAATAGAAACAGGAGTAGATAATGAATAATATAAAGAAATCACAATATAGTCTTTTTAAAAAAGTAGTAAATTTAGAAAAATCTACTGATAAAAAGGAATATAAGGTTATTTTAGAAAATTTTAAAAATACAATTTGTGAAATATACTGTATAGACAGAAATTCGTTAATAGAATATACTAAGAAAAAGAATGAAATCATAGATTTTTTATGTAGAGTGGGAATCCTAGATAATCGAGAAGAATACGAAGATTTAAAAAAAATATTAAAATCAGAAGAGATTAAAAATTTGTTTTCAGTAATATTTAAATTTTTAGAATTAAAATTATCAGAAAAAGAATATGATGATAATTTATTAAAGTATATGGATTTTTATAGAAAAATTAAATTACAAGATTCATTGAAAAGTAATTCACCAACATTAGTGGATTTATTTTGTGGATCGGGTGGGTTAAGCTTAGGATTTATTCAGAATGGATTTCGTAGTATTTTAGCTAATGATATCGAACAGGTTTGTATAAATACATATAGCTTTAATCATTTAGAATTGTCAAGAGATAAAGCAAAAGTTGGAGATATAAAAGATATTAGTGAAAATATAGAAAAATATATACAGGAAGATGTTGATATAATTGTGGGTGGACCACCATGTCAAAGTTTTTCAACAGCAAATAGACAAAGAATAATAGATGATCCAAGAAATGTATTATATACATATTACGTTAAAATAGTTGAAAAGCTTAAACCTAAGTTTTTTGTTATGGAAAATGTTAAAGGAATGTTAGAAGTCGCGGAACAAGTAGTGCAAGATTTTCATTCCTTAGAAAGTGTAGACTATAATGTAGCATATAAAGTATTTAATGCCAAAGAATTTTCTGTACCTCAAAATAGAGAGCGTTTAATATATATTGGAGTAAGAAGTGATATTGGAGCAACTGCTAAAGAAATAATAAATGAAATTATAGAAAAAATTAAAGATAGACCAAAATTTGTATTAAAAGATGCAATAAATGATTTAGAAAGCTTGGAACCGTTTACTTTAAAAAATTCTACGGAGTTAGATACAGAAGAGTCAGGAAAAAAAATAAATCAAAATAAGAATAAAGAAATATTAAATGAATATGTTAAATTGATAAATCTTAATCAAAATTCGTCCTTAGTTTATAATCATAAAACTAGATACAATAATGATAGAGATATAGAGATATTTTCCAGAATGTTACAAGGTGATAAATCAGATAGTCCTAGAATAGCAGATATAATGCCTTATAAAAATAGAGAACATATATTTAAAGATAAATACTATAAATTAAAAGAAAATGAGATATGTAAAGCAATAACAGCTCATATGAAATTTGATTGCAATATGTATATTCATCCAAATCAAGCAAGAGGATTAACACCAAGAGAAGCTGCAAGAGTTCA
>JBOFRT010000099.1:0-2294 GCA_051651165.1 Cetobacterium sp. | reverse complement strand
ACTTTAGAATATGAATCTACAATAAATTTATTGTAGATTTTTATAATTATAGGTATAATTAACTTGTATCTAAATAAATATTTTCTACATGTTTTTCATGTAGAGCCAATCCTCTAAAATTCTATTTTCGTTAACATTTAATAAATTTTGAGAGGTGATTAAAATTTTTATTGTAGATTTTAGGTTTATATTATATGATATATGTACCTTGAATTAAGAGTAGTACACTCTTTTATTCGTTTCAATTAATTTAACACAAAAATTCGTAGTATATGGCTACGAATTTTTTGTTTAACTCTTATATAATTTAATAAAAGGAGATAGGTTATGCAAAAATATAAATATAAAAGCTACGCTTATTTGAATAAGCGAAAAAATGTTTTAAGAATAAATATACTCTTAGAAAATAATGAATTTGATTTTTTATTATTCAATATAACTATTAAAAGTTTGGATGATATTATCATTGAATATGTATTTCATAATAACACTACAGAAATATTTGAATATAGTGAGTATATTGAGGTAATTAACTCTCATAGCAAAGATATTTATAAAAAATATTTCAAATTGATATAATTTTCTATTGTAGATTTCAATTTTTTAATATATTATTATACTTACGAAACATTACCAGTTTCTTTAGAGTTTCCTGATACCTTAGGATTGGGAAGCTCTAATATAAAATTAAGATGTTTTTTATCTTATAGTTTCTTTGTATCAAGAAAACTTTATACTATTAAAAAATGAGACTTTTTAAGGTCTCATTTTTACTTTATATATTATTTTGCTACTTTTTCAGCTAAACTTTTTCCTACTCTAAACTTAACTACTTTCTTTTCAGGTACTTGCATTTGTTCCCCTGTTTGTGGATTTCTACAAGTTCTTGCTAATTGAGTTGTTACTTCAAACTTTCCAAATCCTATTACTGATAACTCTTCACCTTTTACTAAAACTTCCTCTAATGTTGAAAAGAACCCATTTACTAATGTTTCTGATTCCTTTTTTGAAGATAATTTCATTTTCTCCTGGTATAACGCTATAAATTCTTGTTTTGTCATTTTATTATTCCTCCTACGTTTATTTTTTACTATTATACTTCACTATACTACCTTTTTACAAATCTTTTTTCTAACTCTATACAATACCTTGCAAAGATTATATTATACATTTCTTTTGTTGCATGTTTTGCATGGACTGTTTTCTCTGCTTTATTAAAAATAACTGTATCTTCTCCACTCCAGCTTACGTCATATCCCTCAATTAATAAATTTAATATTTGATCTGCTGACTTTAGTCTATTAAATTCTCTAATAACTTCCTCTTCTTCTCTATTTAAACGAATTAACTCTTCTCTAAGTTTTTGTCCTCTTTCTCTTGCTTTTTTATTTTCACACTCTCTACATACATGTCTAAATTTAGTTGGATAATTTTTATAAGACGTATACTCGCTCAAAGGCTTTTCTACTCCACATATTTTACATATTCTCATAGCTATCCTCCTTTTATCCAATATTTTAATATAAATTATATAAATCTGCAATATCATTGATTTTATTGAACTTTTCTGTTATTATCTTAATACCCTTTCTAAATTTGTATTCAATAATATAAAAATCTCTCTAAAAAAATTAGAGAGATTTTTTATTGTAGATTCTTTTTTTTTAATATATGATAGGGTATCAACAGAAGTATTTCTGTTCCCCCCACCTGGAGTTAGTTAAACATGCCCCCCATGATTTTAACTAACTCTTTTTTTATTCTTTCCATTCTTCTTTTAATCTATTTAACCAATTACTATTACATTTTTCTTCAACTAATATTTCTACTACCTTGCGTAGAAAATCTAAATTATCTTCTAAATATTTTAATGCTAACATATCCTCTTTAGATAAAGCTTCTCTTTGAATTTCTATCTTTTTCTTTATATAATTAGTTCTAGTTTTTTTTCCTGTTCTTAATCTTCTTTTTATTATCAAAAATATTAACCTATAATATTTCTCAACATCTTCCTCTTTAGTTATTTCCAATGCTGATTTAATATTAAAATATACAATTCTTAATGCTTTTTCTAAAACTAGATTATTATAGTCCATATGTCAGCACCTCCAGTTGTCTAAAGATTTTTTATTTCCTCTAAAGATAATCCTGTTATTTGTGAAACTATTTCAACGCTTAATCCATTTTTTAAAGATGATTTTGCAATTTCTAACTTCGCTTTTCTTTCTCCCTCTGTTAATCCTTGCTGGATTCCTCTTTTCAATCCTTTTTCTTCTGCTGATAATAGAGCATTT
>JBOFRT010000098.1:0-4845 GCA_051651165.1 Cetobacterium sp. | reverse complement strand
TTAGGCATAATGATAATATTAATAGCGAAAATGTTTTAAAATTAAATGAATGGACTAGAATGAGTGGAGACAAACTTGAATGGTTAAAAAGAATTGATCTAAAAATTGTTAGGGGCGGTTATGTTATTAGGGAATATGTCTTTAATGGCTTTGTTGCTGACTACATAGAGTATTTTAATAAGGGTAGACATATGTTTAATCTTGTTATAAGACAATATAAATTAAAAGTTTTAGAGGGTACAGGAGACACTGGGGCTGATAAACTTAGTTCTTATGTTGGGAATATTGAAATTAAAAATGTATCTAATGAATTAATTATTTTACCTATGGACTGGGGCAAGACTTTATTAAGTGCCAGTAATTTAATAGGTGGGATTAGTTTAATTCAAGCCGTTAAAAATAATCCGTATTCAGTAGCTTTTATATTTATAGCTCATGCTACGGGAATGGTAACAGAGTTTATGGCTGATGTTTATTTTGTAGCTAAAGGAAATCCTGAAAAAATGGGAAGTTTTAACATGACAAGAGATTTATTTTATAAGCCTTTAGGGGATATTGTAAAAGAATGGGCTGAATACATTAGTCCTAGTATAAAAATTAGTGATACTTTTGGGGAAGATATATATAATATTGGAAATCTTACTATTTCAATGGCTGACTTAGGCGGTAAGGCTATAAGTGGATATAAAGCATTAAAAAATACTAAAGGGGAAGGAATATTCTTTAATATAAAAATTAAAAATGTAAAAGTTAGTAGATTTGGCAGACAATTACAACCTAAAAAATATATAGGACTAACCCCAGTAAAAGCGACGGCTTTATTTGTCAAAGATATGGGGCTAGACATCTACGCAACTAAAGAGGGTTTTAAATTTGAAATTGAAAAAAGAGATAAAAGCTATCCTACAATAAGTAATATTACAATGCCAAAAAATACAGATACAAAATAAGGGAGATTTTAATGAAAATTGATTTAAAAAAATTATTTATAAAATATTTGACACCTAGTTTTTTATTAATTTTAGGATTTGTAGGCTATACATATTTTACAACTGGATATATCGCACCTTTTGGAGTTCCTCATATTGGGTTGTTTTTTATAGCTTTATTATTTATGTTTGTATTTTGGGCTTTACTAGAACACTTTCAAAATGTTACAGGTATGTTAATGAAAGAATCTTGGGTAAGTAGAATAATCTTTATTCTAGTAGCTTTAGTATTGTTCTACCTGTATAGAATCAATGGGAGAATATAAAAATTAAGCTGATTCTAATCAGCTTCAAGTTGTAGACAAGTAACTGTCTATAGTTTTTTGTTTTGATTTTTTGGTATAATTTTTTTAAAATGAGGAGCGATTCAATTTGTGATGGGAATTAAAAGTACCGATATAAAGAAATACTATTAAATCTATTAACTAAGATAATATTGTTCCTAAAAGTCATATCATTAGAAAAAATGATAAAGCTATTGATTTGTCATTCGTTTGTGATGAATATATACCCCTTATAGAACTGAAAATATCGACCCAATAGTTCTTTTTTAAATATTATGATTCAATAGATCCTTCTATAAGGCAAACTATTAAAGAGATACAAGTTAATATCGCATATAGTATGGTATATTTGTTATAGATTTGATGAACAGATTCCTTATTTTTCAACTTTTGGTAAAAATTACATTTGAAGGAATTGATATTTTTGTTGAAATTTTTAAATAAATTCTTAGAGAAGGTTATAAAAAATACAAAAGTAATCAAATATTTTGTAAAAAAATGTTAGTTTTTAGAAAAATGTGCAGAGAGTAAAAATTAAAATCAAGATAGTAACTAGACATATATGGGGAAAAGATATAGCGCATACAATAGCAAACTAAAGAGTTGTATTCTCTTCAAAATTTGCTCTACATGGAATGAAATATACACAATATAGAGGAGTACGAAAGTAAAAATAGAACTCACTTTTAAATTTGCATGTATGAATTAAAAAAAATTAGCAATTTGGAAAAGACTCCTCAATACAAATTTATATAAAAAATTTATAGTTTATATATAAATTATATAAAAAAAATATTTGCAGATTAATAATAAACAAAGTATTATAAAAGACTAAAATGATCGTTTTATCTATTGGAGGTTTTAAAATTGAAAATTTCAATTGAAGCAGATTATGCAATTAGAATTATTTTATATATGTTTAAAAGGAGCGAATTAGTATCAGGGTTAGAAATAGTTAAAAATTGTGAAATCCCAGAACAAATGGGCTTAAAAATTTTAACAAAGCTTACAGCAAATGGATTGTTAAAATCTATAAAAGGAAAAAATGGTGGTTTTAATTTTCCTATAGAAAACTTAAATGTATCATTATTTGATGTTATTAAGATATTTGATGGATTGTCTATTAATAGGTGTTTAAGTAGCGCTAAAAATTGTAGTTATAAAAAAGGTAATTGTGTAATTTGTAATATTTTAAAAGAAGTAAATAATGATATTGTTAAGAAATTTTCTGAAACATTCATAAAAGATTTATGGTTACAACAAAATAATATAAAATAAAAAAGTGAGAGGATTTATGAAAGAGATAAAACTATTAAAGGGTTTATTAAAAAAAAGAACGAAATTAACATTGTCAACATTAGTGATATTTCTGATAACAGGTAGTATTGGATATGGAATTGAGACATTTGAAGATTTTACAAATGAAACTATTATTAAAGAGAATAATCAAACAGGGTTATTTTTAAAAGCAGATAATTTAAATATTATAAATAATGGAGTGATTTTAGGAAATAAATTTTCTTTTCAAAGTGGTTGGGATACTTGGGGAAGCGGAATTGAAGATCATAAAAGTAGTGGTGATGGAACTAGCAGTAATATAGGAAATATAATAAATAATGGATTTATTAAAGGATACTCTGAATATAATTCCTCTTCAGGTGTTGGAAATGGAATTTCAAGTTTTAGTTCTGCTCAAAATAGCTCTTTAGGAAATTTAGATAACACTGGAGTTATAATAGGTGAAGTTAAAAATGCTCCTGGGGGAAATGGGATTGAAGTATACGCTGGAAATAATGTTCAAACTGGTAATATTAATAACAAAGGAGTTATAAAAGGAATTTCTGATAACGGTAGTTCATCGAGCGGAAATGGGATTCGGATTAATGGAAAAATAAATAACATCGGGAAGATTAAAAATGAAGGAGTTATAAGTGGGAATTCTTATCCTGATAATACACTTTTTAGTGAAGGAAATGGAATTCTTATAAGAGGAGAAAGTGCATTAATATTAATAGATAATAACGGAACTATTAGTGGCTATGCTTTTGATAAATATAATAATTCAGGTAAAGGAACCGGAATTGCAATACCCTATTCTAAAATAAACGATTTAAAATTAAATAATTATGGAGTTATAAAAGGGAAAAAAAGTGCGTTAACTTATAATGATATAACTTCTATATCTTACAATAACAACTATGGAATTTTAGCAGGAGAAAATATTGTAGATTCAGGTCAGGTGAAACCATCAAATTTAGGAATTGAGATTTTAATCGATTCAACTGGAAATATAACTAATATCGAAAATGGATTAGGTGGAGAAACTCTATTAGAGAATGGAACTAAAAAAGTTGTAATAAATGGTCAAAGATATGATGAAAATAATCATACAACAGATCAAGCTAATTTAGCTAAAGATAGTTATATTACAGCAAATGGTGATAACTATGAAAATAACATAATAAATGGAGCTGGAATAAATAAAGGTGCATTAGTTGTTGAAGCAGGAACTTCAATAAATGATAGCACTGTAAATGGATATAATACAGCAGTATATTTAGAAAATTCATCACAATTAACAGCAGCTAATACTATTTTTAATGGTGGAGGATTAAAAAATGATGTAGCAGTTATTAAGGGTAGCACAGGAGATAACGTAGCAAGTATTTCAGGAGCTTCCATAATAAATGGAGCCGTAGATTTACAAGATGGAAATGATACTCTATCTATTGCGAATACAGTACAAATAAACGGAGAATTAGATGGTGGGACAGGAAATGATATTTTAAATTTAGGAGAAACTTCTATTGCTAAAGCAACACCAAATTTAAACATCTTACATAATATTACAGGATTTGAAAACATAAATACAAATGGAAATGTAACTTTATTTGAAACAGTAAATGTAACTGGAGCAGAGAACATAACTCTAGAAAGTGGTAATTTAGTATTAAGAGTTGATCCAACTCTTACTGTAGATGGAAAAGTAACAGGACATGCTTTATATGGAAATAATGGTACATTAACAAGTACTGGTGGAAATTTAGTAGTTGGATTAAATGGTTTAGGAGAAGGAACTATAATATCAATGGGAGGAACTACTATAACTCCTGATACAGATGATAGTTGGTGGAAAGATACAGATCATATAAAAACTAACTCATTAGTTTTAGATGGAAAATTATCAGCAGATGGAAAAGATATAAACATAACAGTTTTAGAATCTATACCATTAGAACCATCAATTCCAGTTCCACCTATAGACCCTCCTGTAGAGCCAGAACCGCCAATTAACCCACCTGTGGATCCACCAATTAATCCAGAGCCACCAGTAGATCCTCCTGTGGATCCACCTATTGTTGTAGATTCTTTCTTGTATGAAAAGTTAAATAAAGTATATCAATCAATAGTTAGCGCTGGAGAGATTGGAAATCTAGCTAATACAACTTTACTAGAAGATAAAACATATAACGAATCTTTAGGTGGATTATTAACAATATTAGATCAAATATATGCAAATAACCCTTATGCGTACAGTTTAAAATCATCTAGAGATAGTTTAAAATTATTTG
>JBOFRT010000097.1:0-1714 GCA_051651165.1 Cetobacterium sp. | reverse complement strand
TAGATATTTTTAAAGCCGTTTTTCTTCAAAATTTCAGCAGCTTTTTTAGAACGATTTCCACTTACACAAAAAGTTATATATGTTTCATCTTTATTAAGTTCTGACAATCGTTTTTCTAGATCAGGAAGAGGAATATGTTTAGCTCCTTTAACTAATCCTGTTTTTTCAACTTCATCGTTATTTCTAACATCTAAAAGAGTACCTTTATTTTTATTTAGAATATCCATAACTTCAGAAAGAGAAACAGTTTCATAGTAACCCTCAACATCGTTGTAAGATGGAGTATTAGCAAAAGAAGTAGAGTTTAAACCTAAAACTAGTAATAGCATAGATAAAAATATTTTTTTCATTAAAATCCTCCTTAAATTATTTTTATTTTTTAGAAATAAGTCCTCGAATACCTCCAGAAATTAAAAGAGTAACATCTTTTAGTATATTAGGTAGATTGAAAGGACCAGAGTAAGCTATATATCTAGATTCCCACTGAGGATTAAATTTATCTTTAAAGCTACGAAGCCCTTTGAAATTATAAAAATGCTCTCCGTGGGAGAAAATAGCACGTTCTATCTTATTCCAAAATGAAGCGGTATTATCTTCGATTCCAGCTAAGGGGGCCATCCCTAAATTAAATTTTTTAAAGCCATTTTCCTTTCCATAATTCATAACACAGATAAAAAAATAATCCATAGTTCCATGAACAGCATCGTTTCGATATCTCATTAAATCAAGAGATATCTCCTCTTTATTACTTGTTTCTAAGAGATTTCCAAAGGCTAAAATTTTATTGTCTTTTTTTATAACTCCCACTGGAAAGTTTAATAGATACTCTTTTGTAAATTTACCTAAAGAAAATCCTTTTTCTTTGGCATTTTTATCTTGTAACCATTCATTAGAAATACTTTCTAAATCATCTAAAATTTCAGGCACTTTTTCAACTGGAATAACTTCAAAAGCATAGCCCTCTTTTTCCACTCTATTAAAAGCATGTCTTAAAGGTTTTGCATCACTACCGTCTAACGTAAAATTTTCTAAATGAACTTGAGCAAATTCACCAATTTTTAAAAAGCTAAGTCCCACATCTAAATAATAATTTAAGTAATTTTTGTTAATTTCATAGAAAACAGTCTCTTTTTTATTAGTTTTACAGTGATTATAAAATTTCCAAATGCAACTTCCAAAAGTTTTTTCATCTCCAATAGGGTCTCCCATAGCAACAAATGAGTGCCCACTTTTTCCAAACATGATAAAAGAGTTTTTACTATCATCAAATATAATCTCTTTATCTCCTAAAAGAGCTAAATAAGCATCTGTTGTACTAGAAAGATTGATGCAATTTTTTAAATCTGTATCTGTTGGAGAATTTTCTATTTCACTTGGTTCAATATTAGGTTCTTCCTTATAATTTTTTTTAGCTACAATAACGTTTAAAATAGCTAATATAGCAAAGGCAAAGAAAATACCTAAAAGTGTATTTGAAAACTTCCAAGAAATTTTTGAAAAAAATTCAGTTTCTTTATATGAAAAAATACCTAAATATATTCCTATTAAAATGATTAAACCAATAGTTAAAATCTTTTTTATAGATGGTTTTTCAGATAAAAATCCACTTTTTCTATAAAAATATTTTTTAGTAGGGATAGTTCCAATAAAGGTTAAAGTTAAAAAAGCTATAAAAAATAGATGGAACTCTTTAACTATAGATAAAGCAACAGAA
>JBOFRT010000096.1:0-1183 GCA_051651165.1 Cetobacterium sp. | reverse complement strand
AACGATTCATTTAATATTATATTACCTGTTTCAGCATCATATAAAAGCTTAAATGAAGTTATAAATACAAATTTAACTAATAAAGATATTCAATTGACATCAGGTATATCTTCAAATATAAAAAATATAAATATATCTTTAGAAAGCTCAACTTTGTATGCTACATCTGACTTTAATCTATCTATCTTTGGTTTTTTACATCCAAGTGGAACTGTAAAGGCTAGTGTAAAACCTAATTTTAATAATGAAACTGGAACTTTAAGTGGTGACGATTTTGATTATACATTAGAAACTGATAGCATTATACTAAAAATAGGAAATTATTTCTTTAAAAATAAAATAATAAATTTAATTAAAAATAATTATCTATCTTTTAATCCAGCAAATGAAATGAAATTAGCTCAAAATTACTTACAAACAAAAGTTGAAAATATTGAACTAGAAAAAAATATCAATTTAAAATCTACTATAAACACTTTTAAAATCGTAGGTCTTAATATAAATAATGATTCTATTTCAGCTATTTTCAATACTAGTGGTAAAGCAACTATTGAAATATCTGAATAATTTTATACTTATTATAAAAATAGAGGAGAATATCTCCTCTATTTTTGTGTTAATATTCTTATTACCTCTTTTGATATTTCTTTAGTATTTATATCTGATTCAACTTTATCTTTTTTTATCAAATTTATAAACTCTTCTAATTCATAAATCATACTATTTTCTTCTTGAGGAACGCTAATATTTTCAATCTCACCATTTCTATAACAAATTTTTACCTCTTTTATATTAGAAATACTATCTATTATAATCGAACCTTTTTCTCCTTGAATTTCACTTCCTATATAACTGTTTGTTATTTTTGAATAAACTATTACTCCTGTCATATTTTTATACTCTAAAAGTGCACTTCCAATCCCAGGAACTCCACTTTCTAAAGTATAATTTATTATTTTACTATTTAATGGAATTCCAAAAAGTCTCAATATAAAATACAATGGATAAACACCAATATCTAAATGCGCTCCCCCTCCATATTTGGGATCAAAAATATTTGTTAATTCTCCATCTTTTAAATTATCATACCTCGATGAATATTGACAAAAATTTCCTATAAAACCTCTTACATCACCTATTTTATAGATATTTTTTTCTATTGACTTAAAATTAGGTAAGAATG
>JBOFRT010000095.1:0-4161 GCA_051651165.1 Cetobacterium sp. | reverse complement strand
AAACTGAATAAATTTCACAATTAATCTCTTTAAACTTAGCATAGTTATCAGCTAAATCTCCTAACTCTGTAGGACAAACAAAAGTAAAATCTGCTGGATAAAAGAAGAAAACTGACCATTTCCCTTTTATAGACTCGTTTGTAACTTCAACAAAGTTATTGTTGTGGTAAGCTTGTGCTTTAAATTCTCCGATATTTTTTCCAATTAATGACATGTAATAACCTCCTATATATTTATAATTATTTTCGTTTTGTAATGATTACAAACTAATAATACTACACTTTTTTAGTGTTGTCAATATTTTATTTAAAAATATTTTGATAATAAAAATATAATCTAAAATAATTATTCAATATAGGCTATTACTTTCCTTTTTTATTTTTTTACTCTATTCATAATATGCTGTAAATGTTACTCTTGTACCACTTAAATCATAAACTTCACTTTTTGATGTATCCCAACTATATTCATATTCTACCTCTAAATCTCCATTAGAATTATATCTTTTTATTCGTTCCTTAATCTCCATTCCTTTTATATTTCTACTAAATCCACTATTTATATTCATATTACCAGTTCCAGTTATTTTCAATATATGCCCTGTTACAGCTCCAACTTTACCATGAATTAAAATTCCAAAATCTATTGTATTCATATTTGATTCAATATTTATAGGATCTTTTATTTCATATTTTACAGATGGTCGAAAATAACTTATCTCACTACATTTAATAGTAGTTACTAATAATAAAAAAGTTAATATTTTTAACATCTCTCCTCCTGTCTATCTATAAATTGCAGTTACTGTTACTAACTTCCAATTTTCATCTTCTACATAATCAGATTGTTTTTCAAAACTCATTGTAAATCTTTTATCTATATCCTGAGATACATCTATATTTAAATATTTATTTTCCTCAATATTTAGTTCTACATCTTCATGATTAAAAACTAAAGATATCTCTTTTGTATCTTGATTAATAATAATATTTTCTATAGTTTTTAAATTTTTATTTTCTATTAAAATCTCATTAGTACCTTTAAATTCAATAATTTTACCTTTAATTTTAATAGATTCTTTAGAAATAAGTTTTTTAGAATTATTATTTTGATAAATAGAATAAGATAATAGTTGATATAAGAAAAATACATATAGTATATATTTTTTATTTATCATCTTTTAACTCCTCCTCTCTTTTTAAAAGGATAAAATCATCTAATTGATAAATACCTGTATTATTGTCTGAAGAATTTATGTTAATAATATAATTATTTTTTTCAAAATAATAGTTTTTATCAAGAACTTCAATATCAATTTCGTAGCTTCCATCAACTACTCCATCACAAATAAAAAATCCATCAAATTCAGGTTTAATTTTTTTTATTTCAATACTGTTTTTCTTTAAAATTAAAACTACTTTATTATATATAAAAGGAAGTTGACCATCATCCACCTCTTCAGATTTTAATATTATATTACCACTTATAGATGTTGTATTTTGTAATGGAATATCTATTACCATCCCTGTTGATGGCATTAATCTATAATGTGTTGTTTCATCAAAATACAAAAGAGGGTCTATATATGTTTTATCCACTTTTAAAGTAAATATTGTTTCAGCTGAAATATTTTCTACAAAATAATTACCCTCGCTATCTGTAGTAGCTGTTTTACCCTGAATAATAACATCTATACTATCTAAAATTTCATCAAAATCATCATATTTTCCATTTCCATTAGAATCTATAAAAACCTTTCCTTTTACCCAAGAGTTAGTAATATTTTTCATTTTACTATTTTTTTCTATTTCCTCTAAAATTATAGTTTTCTTGACTTTAGTTCCTAACTTTTTTTGATTTTTATCATTTCCTGTAAATAAAATTTCAGCCGAAGTAAATGGTAACCCAAACTCTTCTAAATATAAAGTAAACGACAATTCTGATAGAAATCTATCCCTACTTTTTTCCGAATAAACAAAATTAACTGAGAAATCCATTTTTTTTGAACTATAGTAATTTGAATTTCTTTTTATAAATTTTAAGCTATATTTATCCTCTTCCAACTCCCAGTTATAATTAAATTTATATTCAACACTAGAAGTAATGTTTAAAACATCAAATCCTCCAATTCCAAGTTGATATTTAAATCTATGTTTATTTCTTAATTTATTTTCAGTATACTCTTGAAATGTATAATCTAAACTATTTGATAAATATTTATAGTTATAACCAATACCACTGGTATAGTTATTATATTTATTACCTTTATATGATTCAACACCATAACCTATTCCATAGTTTAAATTTTTTATTCCTTTTTTTATATTTAATTGATAAATCTCATCTTTTTTTTCTTGCTCAGCTATTCTCTCGCTATATTTTTCAAATACTCCTTCAAGTCGGTAATCATATATATTCTGTCCAAACTCAAAAAGTAAACTTCCATTCTCCTTATTTAAATCATGATACCAATTCCCACTTATCCAAAATGGAAATTTTATTGGAGGAGAATTATAAATAAAGCCATATAAGTTTTCTTTATATTTATTCTTTTCTTTATTTGAAATAAGGTTAAAATGTCCTAGCTCTAACGTTAAGTTCTTAGTTACTCCATATTTCAGGGTTCCTAAAAAATTTTCTTCTCCTTTTTCTCTAACTTTTCCACTTTGAATAGAATAGCTCCACCTATTTTTAGCTAAAGCTTTATTGCTCATCAGAAGAGACAAGTCTTTTTGAATATAACTTCCATTGCTTTCATAAATTCTTATATAATATCTATCTGTCAACGAAAGTAAATCTATTCCTGTAAATATATATCGTTGTTCATTTACTCTTTGATAATCTATTAAAATCCCATTTCTATATAACTCTACAACAGACCCATCTGGAGCATATCCTTCAAATGTATTTCCTCCTCTTTCTGTCAGATTATATCTATCTGAGGAATCTAAAATACTTATACCATTTATATTGCTATCAATATTATAAATTGTAGGTGTTCTCATATAAAAACTTCCAAGAACTAAATCTTTTTCATCAAATATATTATTATATCTTAAAGATGCTGTATTTATTTTAGCTTTTGTAGACTGAGACCTCTTATTGAAAATTGTTATATCGCTTTGAAACTCTCCATATAAAAACTGTGATGAGTACTCAACATCTAGACTATTTGTATTTCCTTTTGAAAAATCACTCTGCTCATATTGAAGTTGAACTACACCTGGTACTATTAATTTTTTATTTGTTTTATAATCCTCTTTACTCTTCTCTAATTGAGTTTTTTTTAATATATTTTTTCTCTTTACCTCCTGATCATTTCGAATATCAGAGGGAAGTTTAAATCCTAATTTTATAATAATATTTAACATATTTAAATCAAACTCTATACTTTTAACTGGAAATATTTCATTTAGATTGTTTAAATTTATATATATATCTTCGTTTTCTATAAAAGCAACTTTATCATTAAATTTCCAATTAATCCTCTCTTTATCTGGAAGTTCTCCAATAACCTCTAGTTGATTTAAATTAACTACTACTTCATTTAGCTCTAAAGTATAAAAAAGCGCCTTTAAACCTAAATACCCCTCTTCTTTTATTTCATCTATATATAAAGGATAAAACTCTTCTTTTAAACTATTTATTTTTAAATCCATATTTCCATCAATTATATTCTCTCTATCCATTGAATATATACCAAGAGAAAAAATTATGTAAAATAAAAATAAATATCTCATTTATACTCCACTTTAATTGGTGATCTAAATTTTTCTCTTGCTCTTTTAGATTGAGCTTTTTCCATTATATATAAACTACCCGTAATCTCTATATCTAACTCCCCATTTTTATCCAAAAATAAATTTTTAGTTGTTAACAACACTATATCAGCTAAATATACACTATCTATAATCTCATAATAATCATCAAGTGTAACTTTTATTTCTGAATAAGGTATTCCTTTTATATTTAAAATTAAGTTTTCAATTGGTTGAACTTTTTTTAACCCTATCGTTTTTATTATTGTTGAAAAATTAAATCCTTGTTTTTCTGTTATTATTAAAGTTTCTTGAGAAAACATTAATATATTTACTAAAAAAAAGAATATTATTATTTTAAATCTCATTTTTTCTCCTTGAAAAAAAGGAGGATTTCTCCTCC
>JBOFRT010000094.1:0-1402 GCA_051651165.1 Cetobacterium sp. | reverse complement strand
TCTTTTTTTTATTATATATTTTTTATATTTTTTTTATTAACTATTGTTTTTTAGAATTTTATATTATATACTCGTACAAACAAAAATAATTAACTAGGAGGAAACAATGAAGAAAAAAATCAGAATACCTGATACGTATGTCATTATCTTTTTTGTAGTTGTCTTTGCTGCAATTCTTACTTACCTTATCCCAGTTGGTAGCTTTACTATGGAAAAAATTCAATACGCTACTGAAGCTGGTATGAAAACTAGAACAGTTCCTGTTCCAGGAAGTTTTAAATATGCATTAAATGATTTAGGACAACCACTTACTAAAGGTATTCCTATATTTGCTGCTGGCGGAGATATGAGTGTTACTAACTATATTTTTGAAGGTCTTGTTAGCGGAGATAAATGGGGAACTGCTGTTGGTATTATCGCATTTATCCTTATCACTGGTGGAGCTTTTGGTATTATTTTAAAAACTAAAGCTGTTGAAGCTGGAATACTTAATATGATTAAAAAAACTAAGGGATCTGAGGCACTGCTTATACCTCTTGTTTTCCTTCTATTCTCTTTAGGTGGAGCTGTATTTGGTATGGGAGAGGAAGCTATTCCTTTTGCTATGATTCTTATACCTATAGTTGTTGGTATGGGATATGACTCTATCACCGGTATTTTTATGTGCTATATATCAACTCAAATTGGATTTGCTACATCTTGGATGAACCCTTTTAGTGTGGCTATCGCTCAAGGAGTTGCTGGAGTTCCTGTACTTTCTGGAGCTATGTTTAGAATAGTTATGTGGATATTCTTTACAACTTTTGGAATTATCTATACTATGAGATATGCTAAAAAAGTTAAAGCTAATCCTGAGTTATCAATATCTTACGAAACTGATAAGTTCTTCAGAGATGACTTTAAAGCTGATGAATCAGAGGACTTAGAGTTTAAATTTGGACATAAACTTGTATTTTTAACAATATTCTTAGGAATGTCTTGGATTGTTTGGGGAGTTGTTTTCCATGGATACTACTTACCTGAAATAGCTGCTCAGTTCACTATCATGGGTATTGTTTCTGGAATCATTGGAGTTATCTTTAAATTAAATGATATGACTGTTAACGATATTGCTATCTCTTTTAGAAAAGGTGCTGAGGACCTTATTGGAGCAGCTCTAGTAGTTGGAATGGCTAAAGGTATTGTGTTAGTTTTAGGTGGAGTAGACGCTGGAACTCCTACCGTTTTAAATACTATCTTAAATGCTGTTGCTGGGATTCTAGGTGGATTACACGCTTCTATATCTGCAGTTGCTATGTACTTCTTCCAATCTGTATTCAACTTCTTCGTTGTATCAGGTTCTGGACAAGCAGCTTTAACAATGCCAATTATGGCACCACTTTCAGATTTAGTTAGTGTTCCT
>JBOFRT010000093.1:0-4126 GCA_051651165.1 Cetobacterium sp. | reverse complement strand
TAGCTGTCCCCATAATAACTACTTCTAAACAATATTCCGAACCTAACTCTCTTATTCCATTAACTACATTTTTTAAATTTCCTATAAGAACAGACCAACGCTCTTCTTGATTAATATCAAAAACTGCTTTAACTATCATCTTTTCTCCTTTGTAATTAAAATATATTATTTATACCGTGTTCATCAAATAACTTTATAATTTCTTGAGTTTTTACATCAATTAAGCCCAAATCACTTATTTTTACATCTGGTATAACTATCAATGCAATTGTACTAGGTCTAGTTATAAGTGACTCAGCCTCTATTCCCATTTCTTTTAAAATAGAATTCATTTCTTCTATTTCATCTGATAAAACTTCTGCTGAATTTTTAGATAACATTCCTGCTATTGGTAAATGTAATTCTTTTAAAACCTTTGCTTTCTCTGCAACTACAATACCACCTCCTATTTCTTTTATTTTTTCAGATATTATTAGTGCTTCCAATGGATTATTATATATAATTGTTAAATTATGACTATCGTGGGAATAGGTTGTTCCTACTGCTCCTTTTTTTAAATGAAAATTTTTTACTACTCCAAGTGAGATATTATCAATCTTCTTATGTCTATTTATTATCGCAACATAATTTAATTCTGGAGAATCTGAAATATCAACATACTCATTTAAAACTTTTACTTTCAATTTTTTTCTTTCTGTTAATAAATCATTTTTATTTAAATAAACAAGAGCTTCTATTTCGAGCTCTCCATTTTCTATTGGAGCTTTTATCATAAAATCTTCTAATTTAAGATTTTTTAAATGAATGCTATTTAACTCTTCTACTTCTAAAATTTTAGAAGTAATTTCTTCTATTAGCTTTCCATCTTTTGCTACTAACTTTCCTTTAAAAAAAGTTTTTACCACATTAAAATCCCTAATACTATCTAATACTGCTATATCTGCAAAATAACCTGGTGCAATAGCTCCTATTTTATCCAATTTGTATTCTTGAGCAGGATTCAAAGTTATTGCTTTTATTGCATCTATAGCATCTAATCCGGCTTTTACAGCTACCTTTGCACAATGATTAACACTTCCTTCTTTTAAAAGATCTCCAGCCTCTCTATCATCAGTACATAGAGTTAAATTTCTAGGTGCTTTTATTGTTTTTATTACTTTTACTATGTTTGCTATATTTTTAGAAATTGAACTTTCTCTCGCATCTAAAAACATCCCTTTTCTCAACTTATCTAAAGCTTCTGTTCCATCTGTAGATTCATGACATGATATTGGTCCTCCACAAATATAACCTGCTAAAGCTTTACCTTTTAGACCAGGAGCGTGCCCCTGTACAAAAACTCCCTTTCTTATTGCAACATCTATTATTTTTGTCATTCTTTTGCTTTGATTTATTACTCCCATAAAATCCATTACTTCTCCAAGTCCTAAAACTCGTTCTAAATTAAACATATTTTTTATATCATTTGGTGCAAATTCAGCTCCTGCATTTTCTAATCCTAATACAGAAGGAACACAAGAAGGAATTAAAAAATATTGATTCATTGGTAATCCTTTTGATTTTTCAATCATATATTTTACTCCATCTATTCCCAAAACATTTGCGATTTCATGAGGATCAGCAATTATAGTCGTTGTTCCCTTAGGTATAACAACTTTTGCAAAATTATTAGGAGTTAAATGACTACTCTCTATATGAACATGCGAATCAATAAACCCTGGAGCCACATACTTATCTTTTAAATCTACAATATTTTCTCCTATAATAAAAGTATCTTCTTCTATAGGTATTACATTAGCTATATACTCTTTATAAATATAAATATTTGCTTTATAAATTTCTCCAGTAAAAACATTTATAAGATTTCCATTTGTTAAAACTAAATCAGCTACTCTTTTTCCTAGAGCAACCTCTACCAACTCTTTACGTTCTTGAAGCTTCATATCATCACTCCTTTTTTATAACTTTTTTACTGTAAAGAGCCTTTGTTACCTTTATTTTTTTCCGAATTCAAAATAGATATTTGACAAAATTTCAAACTGTTCCTGTCTAAAATCATATTCTAAATTTTTTAGTAGCTTTTCCTGTAAACCTTCATTTTTTTGACTATATATAAAATTTAATTGTTTATCATATCTAAAAGATATACTTGTCCCTATTTTCCATTTTAAAAAATCAAAAAAAGTATCTTCACTATATTCTTCAGGAACTTCAATTCTTTGAAAATCAATTTTATCAAATATTCTTAATATCAATTCAAATCTTTTTTCTTTTACTTTATCATTTAAAATTTTATTCTCCACAATTTTCCTCCAATTTATTTTTTTATATTATACCATCTTAACAAAAAAAGTTGCAGAAATTTTCATTTCTACAACCTTTGATTATATTTAAATATTACTTTATCCTATTCCTCCATAAAGAATTCCCATAATATAAACTATTATTGCTATTCCACAAAATAAATATTTTGTTACTGGTTCAAACCAAGCTCCAACTTTTTTTTCTCTTCCAATTTGTACTTGTTCTCTTGCAAATCCAGATTTACAAATCCAATAGATTACAAGTCCTGCTAAAAGTGCACCTAATGGAATTATATATATCGAAACAAAATCCATCCATGGAGATAATCCATCTCCTTCAAGAAAAACTCCAACTATAAATGAAACTACCGCAACAATTCCAATAGATTTTAATCTTGATAATCCCAAGCGACTTTGTAAAGCTTCAACAGGAGTTTCAAATAAATTCATAAGAGAAGTTACTCCTGCAAATAACACTGCTATAAAAAATACTATAGCAATTATTTGTCCACCAGGCATATTTTGAAATACTGTAGGAAGAGTAACAAACATAAGACCTGGACCTGCCCCAGGCTCAAGTCCATAAGCAAATACCGCTGGAATAACTACAAGTGCAGCCAACATTGCCGCACATGTATCAAAGAAAGAAACATTTAAAGCTGAATTAACTATATCTTCATTTTTACTTAAATAACTTCCGTAAACAACAGTTCCTGATCCAGCTAAAGATAAGGAAAAAAATGCTTGTCCTAAAGCAAAAACCCAAGTTCTCATATCCTTAAGAGCTGACCAATCTGGATTAAATAAGTAGCTATAGCCTTGTTCCGCCCCCGGTAACATATATATTCTAATAGCTAAAAATAAAAATAATCCAAAAAATGCTGGCATCAATATTTTATTTACTTTTTCGATTCCTCCTGCTATTCCCATAGCCATTAATGAAAAAGTTAGTAATAAACCTGCTATATGCCAAGGTATACTCCCAAAATCTGAAGCTAAAGCTCCAAAGTAAGGACCTGGTTGTGATTCAATGATTACTCCTGAAAGAGAGGCAACACAATACCTTAATATCCAACCAACAACTATAGCATATCCAATGGCTATAGCTAACGATCCTATAACAGGTATTAATCCTATTATTGTTCCTCCTTTTAGTCCTCTTTGTTTAAAAGCTTTTTCAAAAGCTCCAAGTGGGCCAGTTCCCATAGAACGCCCTAGTGTCATTTCACCAATTACTCCTGTAAATCCTATTAAAAGAACAAATGTAAAATACGGAATAAGAAATGCTGCTCCTCCAAATTGCCCAACTCTATATGGAAACATCCAAATATTTCCCATTCCAACTGCTGAACCAATACAAGCTAAAATAAATCCAAATTTTGATTTAAAACCATCTCTATTATTATCATCTATTAAAACCGTTTCTACACTATTCTTTATATCTTCCATTAACCCTCCCTAGACTATTTTTTAATCTTCTATAATCTCTAGGGAAGCTTGGAAGTGTCTTAATATTGGTGGTTCCCAAGTTATTCTATATCCTCTTGTGATTTCATGAGCTCTTTCTTTTATCACTATTAGAGCATCTGCTATTACGTCTAAATGAGCTTGTGTGTAAACTCTTCTAGGAATAGCAAGTCTTGTAAATTCAAAATCTGCTTCTAATTGCTCATTTGTATCTGGGTCATTTCCTAACATGTAAGATCCTATATCACAACTTCTAATTCCAGCTTCTTTATAAAGTTCTATAGCTAAGACTTGCCCTGGAAACTCATTAAATGGTATATTTGGGAAAATTTTTGAAGCATCTACAAATACACCGT
>JBOFRT010000092.1:0-1195 GCA_051651165.1 Cetobacterium sp. | reverse complement strand
AAAGTTTTATGAAGCCTTTACCGAGATTTCCAAAGATACTAAAATGATATCGCTATATGATATAAAAAATTTAAAAGGCATTAAAGATATTAAAAGACTTAGAATTGGAAGTTATAGAGCTTTATTCAAAATAGTTAATGATGAATTAGTTATTTTAGTTATTGATATTGGAAGTAGAGGAGATATATACAAGTAATAATCCTATTATTGTAATGATTTCAAATTTATAATAATATATGAAATTTGCAATATTATTTCAATTGTGTTATGATTACATGAATTAATTCAAAAAATTGAGAAGAAAGTTGGATTTAATTTATATCGCATGTGTTCTCTCAATTTTAAAAAACAGAAAACTTTAAAGTTTTCTGTTTTTTTTTTAATAGGGGTGGTGGGGTATGTTATTTAAAATAAGTTTTAAAATATTAAACTGTTCAATTCCAATATTTGCTTTTTTAGTATTTTTAAAATATTTATTTAAGTTTGAAGAAATTCCAATAAGATTATTATTTATAATTAGTTTATTAATATCAACTCTGTATTTATGGTATTTATTAACAAATAAATATTTAGAGATTAGTTTTTTTTATTAGGCCTCGCGTCGGTTTTTTTGTCCTTTGGCACCAAATTTGCATTTTTCTCAACAAAATCAATGGCTACTCGTTAGGGAGTAGCTTTTTTTATTTTTCTAAACTAAATTGTACATAAGATAAAACTTCAAATTCCCAAAGATTTTGATAAGTATTTTCTTTCAATTTCATTTCATAAATGACTATAATATCTTTTGAATTATCTAAATAATTAGTTATCTCTTCTTTGGTTTTATCTTTAAAATTAACAAGTTTTATTTTAAAATTATTTAAATCATTTTCAATTAATTCTTTTACCTCTGTTGCTGATAAACCTAATGAGTATGGAGTTTGAATTAAATTCTTCCATGATTTTATGCTTCCAGTTAAAAGTTTTTGTTTACTGTAAAGATTAGAGTTTATATGTGTAAATTTGTATGTATATTCTTCCGCTCGTTTTTTGATATAGCCATGATGTGATTTTTTAGGAGTTAGTCCTCTTTTTGCATTTGCATTTTCTTTATGGATTCTCATCAAATTATTATTTTGTTTTTTTAAAATTAAATTTTCTTCAGAGAGTTCCGTTAGTTTTTTTGATATTTGAGTTGAATTATTTTCAAATTCTT
>JBOFRT010000091.1:0-5134 GCA_051651165.1 Cetobacterium sp. | reverse complement strand
AATATGTAAAGGGGATATCAACTCTTTCCAAGCTAATATAACTATTTCTAAGCAAAAAATGATTCTTTAAACTCTCACAAAAATGTTTATTAACTTCACGTGTTTGTATATTAGAACGTATTAGAAATGCATTAGAATTCCCCCAATATCTAGGATAAGATATCTTAACTCCAATAGATCCATCTCTTCTCTGATCTAAGTAATCACAGTATCTATACCCAAAAGGACTCTGAATCTGATTTATAAAAGCTCTCAAATTCATTACTTCATTTTGCGTTAAATTTCCTCCATTAAAAATGCTTAATTTAATTTGTATTGTATCCATCTGAATAACCTCCATATAATATAAAATTGATTGTAAATCCACTGCAATAGCAACTACATATAGATAGATATAAATACTCAGTATATTTCAGTGAGTATCTAAAAATGCTGAAGCATTTTAATATACTCACTTCTTCTGTAAAATATAAATAAATAGTCTATTTACATAAAAATTATACCTTTTCAGTAGAATTTTAAGCATATTTAGCTATATTTTATATAAATTTATAAATTTTAAGATTAACAGAATATAATAAGAAATATATCTATACCCCTAAGTGTCTAAGGGGGAATTACATTCTATTTGTCATATTAATGTGGCTTTTTTGGATATATTAATTTAATTTCTTGTAGTTCCAATCTATAATTTGAATAAAAAATAAAGGTTCTAAGCTCATACTAAATGAACCTAAAACCTTTAAATTTACTTTTATACTATTTTTAATATAGCTTCTTAACCCTTATATTCTGAAAAGTTACCACAGCTACTTGAAGGTGATTTTTTTGCTCCTGTTATTGCACAAGTTTTTCCATCAAAGAATCTACAATTTTTACATGCTTTCATTATATTTACTCCCCTTTTTATTTTTTATTATATTGATATTTTCTTTTTAATTACTTACTCCAGTTTTTTCCACTTAGCTCGTATCCTCTATCTTTTAATATAGTAATTATTGCTAAATTTTTATCTGAAAAATCACCAGACTTATACATCGAAATTAGTGTATCACTATCAAGAGTTTCTAATCCTTCTCTTACAGTATTAACTTTGATAGCTTTTTCTTTAGTTGCTTCGTACCCCGCCTTACACAGTCTTTCGCCTACTTTCAATAATTTATCGAACATATCTCTTCCACTCCCTCTTATGATTTTGTATTTAATTATAAGTTTTTTGAATTATTGTAAATCTAGATTGGTATTAACTGTTATATCCCCGTATGAATTAAATTCTTTCCAGATTCCAACCTGTCTATTATTTTTATAAGATTTTTGTGATTTTAAGTTACCGTTAACCCAATATTCTACGACATCATAATTCCCAATACCATCTTTATAAGTGGTAACATTTTGTAAATTTCCATAAAGACCATATTCTTTCCAAGTTCCTATTTTGTTCCCATCTTCATCAAATGATCTATCAGTATAAATTCCTCCTCCATCACGATAATAGCTTTTGTAATTACCGACTAGTTTTCCATTTTTGTATGTCCCTATAAAGTGAAGATTCTTATTATCGAAGTACTGTTTCCATGCCCCGTGTTTTTGACCATTTTTATATTCCCTCTGATACATTAACGTACCATCAGAAAAATATTCTTTCCAAACCTTATCCTCTACTCCTTCTTTATATGTTTTTTCAGACTTCAATTTGCCATTTTCATAATAAGATTTCCAAGTTTTATCATTCACACCATTTTTATATGTTTCTTCAGATTCAACTTTTCCGCTTTGATAATAAGTTATCCAAGTTTTATCTCTATTTCTATTTTTAAACCACCCTTCACGAGAAACTTTATTATTAGAATAATATTCTTTGAATGGTCCATCTTCTATTCCATTTTGATAATTCATTTCATACTGAATAGATCCATTAGGATAGTACCCTTTAGATAATCCATGTCTCTTTCCATCCTTAACCTCAGCTCTCAGAGAGATATATTTAACTCCCTGTAAATTAAATTTTGTTTCTTCAAGCTTTCCAGTATAATACTCTTCATTTGCACTATCGTATATCAAGACACTTCCGTTCATCATTCTATTTTCTAGAATAGGATCAGACTTAAAACATCCTGTAACCAATAGTAAAGCTCCGATGCTAATACATTTGATTATTTTTTTCATAATATTCTCTCCCCTTTTATTTATAGATCTTGTACTATATATAATATCTATACACAATCACTTTATTGGGTGTGCCCCCGCCATAAATTACTTTTAAATAACTAAGCCTGTGAAATTAATTTTAATCTTTTAACTAGCTTTTTCAAAATGACTCTGTTTTTGTAGGATTTAAATATAAGTTGATCACTCTTAAAAAAATGTTCTTCTAATATTACAGGTGCTCTTATCATTAACCCTCCTAGAAAAATTTTAGAATATATTTAGAAACTTTAATTCTTATTTAATTAGAATCGATATTAATAGTCTTATTTAATATAATTAAGCATGTTATTAATTTTCTATATTAATTTTTTCATTTTATCTTCTTTCTCTTTTAAAGAGATAATCCCCATTTCATATTGCTTTTCTACTCTTCTAATCTCTTCAAAGTTCTCTATTCTTTTTGAAATTGAATTTAATTTTTCATCGTATTCATTTCTTGTTATTATTTCCATATTAAAAGCTTTTTCTAATTTCTCTTTCTCTAATTCATACTCTTGAATAACTTTTGATTTCTCTTGAATAACTTGCTGATCTTTAATCTTTTTTTCTATTTCAACAATTTCTTTTTCTATCTCTTTTTTTCTACTCAATTTTGGATCTAGCATTTGTAATATATCCATCACACCAATATCTTGCATTTCATTTGTTTCAATTGCTAGCTCTACAAACTTCTTTCCTATTTGCATATACGCTAAATTTATTTCATTATCTAATCCTTTTTTTTCACTTTCTAATTTAGTAATTTTTGTTTTTTCAACCACTAAAGAATTAGCTTCAGCCATATTAGTTGAAATAGTGTCTGCTAGCCCTTCTGCTGTTTTTCCTAATGTTTTTCCTACTGTCTTAAGTTTATTAAATAATGCCATTTTTTTCTCCTTACATTTTAATTTATTTTTATTTGAATTTTAAAATATAGTTTTTATTTAAACTCAAGATCTAAATAAAAATTTTGCTATAGCAATAACGAAACTAATAGATGAACCATAATATCCAACCATAGATAATGTCTTTGTTATTTCACTTCCTGTTGTATTCCCCAAGATACTAAATAAAACTGCAAATGTCAGTAAAATTATAGTAATCTTAATCATAGTTGATGCTCTAACCATTTTTATTCCTCCGTGTATTTTTTTAAGATATAACTCTTATCTGACCCACATAATAATTACTCTCATTTATATCTAACTTTAAATAACTTGTTTCTTTACAACGATATATTTGAAGTATTCTTCCCTCAACTATTCCATTTGGAGTATCTATTTTCAAAACTCTATATTCTTTAATTGCTGAATGTAAAAATATAATCTTTTCTCTGAATAGATAAATTTCTCTTAGAAACGGAGCGAGTACTGAATACGTTGAAAATATTTCTCTAATTATTTCAGAATCATTAACCTCTGGAACTTCTTTTATCAAATCAGTATAATATCTTTGATTTGCTTTATTTAAAGTAAATTGTAGATATTCTTTTTCTTCAAACATCATGTCTTCTTGGTATCTTGATCTAAACTTTAGAGAGAATTTTAAAAATATTTCATTACAAAGCTTTTCCTTTGTTACTCCAAAGAAATCACAATCTTCTGTCAACATTTCCAATATAAAAGTCGGAACTAATACTCTTATTTTTTTCTTCAATTCCAACCTCCTCATATAGTTTTTAAATCCCTTTATTATATAACGTTATCCAAAATTTTTAAATACATATGATTTTTCTATATTTAGTTCTATTAATAGAAAGTTTTTTTGTATTTTTATTTCTATTTTTAAAAAATAAAAATGGGTAGATTTTTATACTACCCATTTGATTAATTAAGCTTTTTCTACCCATGCTTCAGCATCACTTTCTATCTGCCTAGTTTCATAAAGATCTTCTAAGAAACTTTCAGCTCTTCTTTTACTATAAAATTCACCGTAACTATACTCTTCACCATTTAATTCAACTATAATTTCATACATCTTAAGCGACCTCTTCTCTATAATCTTCATCATAATAAAGTTCACCATCTTGGATAAAATATCTTCCAAAGATTCCTATTCCACATTCTTCATAGTATAACCAAATATCATTAGCTTTCTCTCCAATTACTTCTTTACAAATATTAATGAAACCTTCGAATAGATCTAATGATATTGGATTCCATGCAGTACTAAATATTAACTCATCTTTAGTGATAGAGGAAAACAGAGAGTTCCATTTAGTTCCCCAATTATCAACACACCAGTCATACCATAGTATTAATTTTTCTCCTGTGTAGCTTCTTAGTTCCTCTGATGAATATTTATCATCTACATAATGGTCTATATTAACTAACTTTCCATCTATTCTAACTTTCAGAATTTTATTTCTAATTATTTCATCTAGTATCTTTTGCTCTAAGTTATCTGGATTCTCATAATAATATTTGCTGAAACTTTTTAAAGTATTAACTTTAAAAGCTCTTAACAGCATATTCTTAGGTCTTTTAATAACTTTATTGAAATCAAAATATTCATCACCGAACTCATCTTTAGACATAACCTTTTCTTTTATTCTCTCCAATTCGTCTTGTGCTACATTCAATCTAATTCTATTAAAACAGTAATTAGGCATTTGCTATCATCTCCTTTATTTCATTTATTGTGTATTGCTGTACATTAAACTCATTTAACAAATCTTCCAGTTCCTTTACATCTTTAGCTTTCTCGATATACCACTCACCCCAAGCTATAATATTTACTACAAATCCGTCTTTCGTAATCTCTACTTGAATGTCTTTACTTCCCAAGCAATTAATACTTTCCGTTGATACTAGTTTATCCATAATCTTATCTCCTCCTAGTGTTCAATAAGTCCATTATCATAAAAACTAAAATAATCATCTTCTCCTATAATGATATGATCTAAAAGTCTAATATCTATTCGCTCTAACAAATCTTTCAACTCATG
>JBOFRT010000090.1:0-1520 GCA_051651165.1 Cetobacterium sp. | reverse complement strand
AACTACACATTTTGAAATAGATTTGAGAATATTATAAAATATAAAAATAAGAATCTGCAATAATATATTATAAAAAATTTTAAATTAAAAAACGCACGATTAGCGGTTGGTGAAAATTAATTTTATTAACCGCTATTTTTATATAAACTTTTGCAAGTAGAAATTTATTAAGTTAAAAAGAAAAAAATAGCTTACAAAAATTATGTAAGCTATTTTAGTTTAATCATCTTCTTCTTCATCGTCGTCATCTTTATTTCTACGATAATAGTTTTTATAATCTTTATCATCGTCATCATCATCATCTTGATATTTATTTTTCTCATTATTATTTTCTTCATAAGGAGTAATAAAGTTTCTTCCAAAATTATCTATTTCATTTACAATAGTATCGTTTACAGAATTTACTTTATCTTCAATTTTCTGAGAAATAGCTTCGCTGTAATTATCAAATAAAGATTCTAGATCTTTAGCTTCCAAATTAGTAAAAATAATTGTAATCATTAAAAATATAAAAATTTTTTTATTCATAGAGACTCCTTTAAATAAATGCTTATAGTTTATATTGTATCAGTAAAATTTTTAAAAAAATAGTAAGCTTTTAATAGAGATTTTATTTTTTTATAAAAATGATTTAATAAAAAAGTTTCTTTTAATATATTTTAATATATTTTAAAGACTTTTAGCCTTGAGATAGCCCTTATAAACATTGGGTTAGTAAAGAATTTGCATAACCTAATGTCAACTTTGCATAACCTAATGTCAACTTTGCATAACCTAATGTCAATTTTGCATAACCTAATGTCAATTTAACATAACTAAAAATTGACGAGTTATGTTTATGTGTGTTATAGTTAATTGAAAATAAAAATATGGGGGTATTTTATGGAGTTGATTAAATATCATAATGATATAAATAAATTAAAATTAGGGAATTTTACAGAGAATGAAACAGATATATTTTTTAGTTTATTATTCAAAGCTAAAGAAACGAAAGAGGATATAATCATAATGAGTTTTTTAGAGTTGAAAGCACTTGCAAATGGAGATACCCATAATGATAGATTTTTAAGAAATATACTAAGTTTAAATGGAAAATTAAAATCAATGAATCAAACAGTTGAAATTGAAAAAGGGGTTTATTTAACTTTTTCTTTATTTGGAGATATATTGACTGATTCGAATAGAAAAATAATAGAAATACCGATTAATCCTAGATTTAGATACTTGATTAATAATATAATGGATAATTTTACGGTTATAGATTTAAAACAACTTGTTAGTCTTAAGGGAAATTATGCTAAAGTTTTATATAGATTACTAAAACAATTTGAAGCTACGAAATTATATACAGTAAAACTAGAAGACTTTAGAGATTTAATGGGAATTCCTAACACTTATGCTATGTTTACAATAAGACAAAAAGTACTAAAGCCTTGTATGGAGCAATTAGGTCAGTATTTTGAAGGGTTAATTCTTGAAGAAATAAAAGTTGGAAGAAATGTTTCAAGTTTAAAATTTAT
>JBOFRT010000089.1:0-2775 GCA_051651165.1 Cetobacterium sp. | reverse complement strand
TTAAATAACTTTATAAATAAAGGTCTTGCAATAATCTCTTTAAGTGGAGCATTTTTACTTGTAACAATAGCAAAAAGAAAACCAGCAGATATATTTAAGCATGTAGAGTGGGATACTCTGTTCTTCTTTATTGGATTATTTATGATGGTATTAGGAATCGAAAAAATAAATGTTATTGATATGGTTAGTGACAAGATGATTGCAGTAACTAAAGGAAACTTTGAGTTTGCAACAATGTCTATTATGACTTTATCAGCATTATTCACATCAGTAATTGGAAACGTTGCTAATGCTGCAACAGTTTCAAAAATCATAGATGTTATGGCTCCTACATTTAAAGGAGTTCATACAGATGCACTTTGGTGGGCATTATCTTTTGGTTCGTGTTTAGGTGGAAACATCTCTATTCTTGGTTCTGCAACAAACGTAGTAGCAGTTGGTGTAGCAGGAAAATCAGGATGCAAAATAGATTTCGTAAAATTCTTAAAGTTTGGTGCATTAATAGCAATACAAACTTTAGTAGTAGCAGGAATATATCTAAAATTAAGATATATGTAACATAAAAAATAATTGAAATACCCTCTAGTAAAAGAAGTAACAAAGGTATATAATAACTGAGCAAGTTATTTTGTTACAATTTACGGAGGGATTTTTTTATGAAAAATAATATGAGTTCAAAGAGTGGTGGTGCTGTTTTAGGTGCCGCTTTTTTAATGGCGATGTCAGCAGTAGGACCAGGATTTTTGACTCAAGCATCAATTTTTACAGAACAATTTAAAGCTAACTTTGCATTTTCTATTTTGGTTTCAATAATTATAACTTTAATAGTTCAATTGAATATTTCTAGAATTATTGGAGTTTCAGGATTAAGAGGGCAAGATTTAGCAAATAAAATTGTTCCAGGGTTAGGATATTTAATAGCGATATTGATTGTTTTAGGAGGCTTTGCTTTTAATATAGGAAATGTAGGTGGAGCAGCTCTAGGTTTAAATGTATTATTTGGAATTGATCTTACATATTCTGCACTATTAGCAGGAGGAGTGGGAGCATTAATTTTTATTTCAAAAGATGCTGGAAAAATAATAGATAAATTTACTAAAATATTGGGTGTTTTAATGATTTTAGTAATATCTTATGTAGCTTTAGAGAGTAAGCCGCCAATTTCAGAAGCAGCTTATAGTGCAGTATTTCCAGAGTCTTATGGAGATTTGAGTTTCTCATTATTAACTTTACTTGGAGGAACTATAGGAGGATATATAATTTTTGCAGGAGGTCATAAGCTATTAGATGCAAATATTAAAGGAAAAGAAAATTTAAACAATATAGATAAAAGTTTACTAATAGGTGTAAGTATAGCTTCAATTATAAGAATAGTTCTGTTTTTAGCTGTCTTAGGAGTAGTTTCAGCTGGAGCTACCTTAAATCCAGAGAATCCACCAGCTTCGGCTTTCATGCAAGGGGCAGGAGTTGTAGGATATAAAATATTTGGAGTCGTTATATTAGCATCATCATTAGGAACTATAGTAGGTGCAGCGTATACATCAATTTCATTTTTAAAGACACTTTTTCCAGTTGTTTTTCAACATGAAAAGGGATTTATAATAGGATTTATTCTATTATCAACATTGGTTATGGCAAGTATTGGAAAACCAGTTTCGTTACTCCTATTAGCAGGAGCTTTAAATGGTTTAATTTTACCAATAACTTTAGGAATAACACTGCTTGCTTCAAGAAAAAAAGAGATAGTAGGAGATTACAAACATTCAGTTATACTTACAATATTTGGAATAGCTATAGTTGTTATTATGGGGTATGAAGGAATAATATCTCTTGGAAGTATAGCAGCGATACTTTAAAAAAGAAGCTAGTTTACCTAGCTTCTTTTATTATGTCTAAAAAATATTTGTGAACTTTTAAATCTGATGTTAATTCAGGATGAAAAGATGTAACTAACATATTTTTTTCTCTAGCTGCAACTATATTAGAATCTACTTTTGCTAGAATATCTACATTAGGACTAAGACTTTCAATATATGGAGCTCTAATAAAAACCATCTCAACTGTTGAATCGATACCTTTAAAATTATTTTCGGTGTAGAAACTATCATTTTGTCGTCCATAAGCATTTCTTTTCACAGTTATATCCATAGTTGCTAAGTGCTTTCTAGAATCATTGCTAAGATTTTTAGCTAGAAGAATCATTCCAGCACAAGTTCCGAAAATAGGAAGTCCATTTTCAATAAGATTTCTAATAGGAGATATTAAATCTAAATCAACTAAGAGTTTTCCAATAGCAGTACTTTCTCCTCCAGGTAAAATTAATCCCTTAATATCTTTTAAATCTTGAGTATTTTTAATTAATATAGGCTCAACTCCCAATTTTTTTAAAGTGTTAGCATGTTCAATAAAAGCTCCTTGAAGAGCTAGAACACCAACTTTCATACTACCACCCTCTGTAAGACATCTTATTTTTTTCATCTAAAGAATAAACATTTATACCAACCATAGGTTCTCCTAAGTCTTGAGATATCTCGGCTAATATTTTAGGGTTATTAAAGTTTGTAACAGCTTTAACTATGGCAGCAGCTCTTTTAGAAGGGTCTCCAGATTTAAAAATACCAGATCCAACAAATACCCCATCACATCCAAGTTGCATCATCATTGCAGCATCAGCAGGTGTTGCAATTCCTCCAGCTGCAAAGTTTACAACAGGAAGCTTTCCATTTTCATGTATATATTTAACTAAATCATATGATGCTCCAATCTCTTTTGATA
>JBOFRT010000088.1:0-1820 GCA_051651165.1 Cetobacterium sp. | reverse complement strand
TGTAGTAGCACCAGTAGAAGTATCGAAAGAGGTAGTAGTAGTAGCAGACGTGGTTGACGAGGTAGTAGTAGAGGAAGCTTTCAGACCATCTGGATACATCGGATTAGAGTACAGAGCATACGGAGAAACTGAAGGGCATGGAGATAAAATTGTAAGAAATGCTCAAGGGAATTTATCAGATACAAACCAAGATACTTGGAATAGAGGAGCGAATAACAGAGCAAGACTTCAAACAACATTTGGAGTTCAAATGACTGAAAATTCTAGATTAGAGGGAAGAGTTAGAGACTATACTAATTTAGACTCTAAAGATGACTCAGTAACAGGATTAGGAAAAGCTTACGGAACAGAAACTAGATTAAGATATTCTTATAAGCATAATGATGTTTTAACTTCTAGATTACAATATAGAGATGAAGAAAATGACTCTCAAAACTTTGAGTATATGCTAAGATATGCAGCTTACCAAAATAAAGGTGGATTATTATCTAAAATAGTTTTAGCTCCAAGCTTATATCATTCAATGGCACCAGATAATGGTGGAAACTATTTAAATACAATTGGTTTAGATATTGAGTATGCAGGTAATTTACCGTTTGGATTCACTTGGGATGGAACTTTATACTTAGATCAAAACTTCTATAACCAAGAGTTTAAAACATCAGCTACATCAACTAAGAAAAGATCATTTGATGTAACATGGGAGATTTATTTATATAGAACATTTGGATTATACGCTGGAGAAAAGACAAATGTAGACTTTAACTTTGTTGGAGGATATGATCCATATATCTTCAGACAATATGAAAGATACACTTCTGCAAAAGCAGCAACGACAACAACGCCAGCTGTACCAGCATCAACAACAGAGAAAAATACATATAGCTTATATACAGCTTTAGATGTATCAGTAAACTACCAATTAACACCTGCTGTTTCTTTAAACGGTGGAGTAGGAGCAGAGTATAGAAACTGGGATAACGAAAACCAATCTTCAGCTAATGACTGGAGATGGCAGCCGTACGCATTCGCTGGTATGAAAGTAAACTTCTAATTCTATAAATAATAGTAGAAATTAAGTTTAAAATATTATTTCCTTGTAAGAATAATTCTTACAAGGAAATTTTTTTATAAATAATATTTAATATGAGGAGGAAAAATGAAAAAATTCTTATTGTATTTTATAATATCAACAGTTTTAATAGCTAACGTTCCAGAAAGAGTTAATAATAATATTGAAAAAAATTCATACACTCAAGATAATTCGAGCATATATGTTAGAGATCAAGAGAGAGCTTATAAAAGAATAGTTTCTTTGGGAGAAAAAGAGGGACTTTCAAAAGAGAAGATAGATAATGAAGTTATAAGGTTAGAAAAAAAATATGGGACAGATTATGAAATTATTTACAAACATTTTTATTATGATATAAAAGAAGTTTCTAAAAAAGAGAAAAAAAATGAAGAGATAAAAAAAATAAATAATGAAAAAAAAATAGAATATAAAAAAATAATGAAAGAATCAAAACTTCCTGAAAATATAAAGGTTTATATAGATAATCAAGCGCAAAATAAATATTCTAATGATTATTTTCAGAGAGTAAAATATACAGAAGAGTTAATAGAATTTTATAATTTTATAAAAAAATAAAAAAGTTATTGACATAATGTAAAAAAAATGGTATTATTATTTTTGTCAGCGGGAAACACCGCAGACGAAAGTTAAAAGATAAGGACATTAACAACCGAATAGAGAAAATAGTCAGAAGTTATGAAAATAACAAAATGCCAGAAATGGCAAACCAATAGATGGTGTAAACGTA
>JBOFRT010000087.1:0-2648 GCA_051651165.1 Cetobacterium sp. | reverse complement strand
TATTCTTAAATCGTTATAGAAGCTTCCTCCTATATTTTCAATTACAATTTCATACTCTACAGAATCTCCTGGAGCATATGTCATTCCTGCTGTAAAATTAACTCCATTTAATTTTGTTAAAGTTTTCTTAACTGTTATTATTGGTGTTACTGGATTTAAAACTTTAGTTTTAGTATTATTATCATAAACTGATGTATTTGTGAATCTTCCTATTAATGTATCTTTTAACTTTCCAGTTATTTGAAACTCAATCCATCCACCTGGTGCTATTGTTACAATACCTGGAAGATCAATAGTTTGATTGAATGTTCCAACTGTAGTTACATTCCCACCTGAAGTTGTAAATGTTACAGTATAATTTTGAAATACTGTTGATGTTGGAGCTTCTGGAGATCCTGATGTTTCTGCTATCTCTCCAACTATCGAACTAACTAAGTCTCTATATGTTTTTAAGAAACTTGTTCCTAAACCAGTATTTTCAACTCTCATTTTATAGACAACTGTATCTCCAGGTAAAAAGTTATTTTTCACAGTTGTTCCATTAGCTTCATAAGCTTGTTTTGTATGATTTATTGTTGGTGATTGCATTCCTGTTGTTATTGTAGACTTAAGTCCATTTAAACTAGCTGTATTTGTTATGTTCCCAACTGCTTTTTCATTTATTTTGGCTTTTATTGTATATATAATTTCTCCACCTGGATGAAGATCCATAAGAGCATTTATTCCTGTTGTTGTTGTTGAATTTAAAACTATACTATTGTTTATATCAGGAACTGTTGAGGCTCCTGTAAAACTAACTCTTGTTATTGTCCAATTATCAAAAGCTATGCCTGTTGAACCTGTTGAGTACGCTGTTGTAATAGCTCCTAAATCATCAACAAAAGTTCCGTTATTAAGAATTCCTTTTCCTGTATTTTTTAAAGTTACTTTGTATTCTATAAAACCACCTGGCATATAAGTTGTAGCTCCTGTTATTAAACTTCCATCTGGTTTATAAAAATTTAGTATCTCTTTTTTTATTTCTGGTTTATCTCCTGTTGGTCCTACTTGGTTTGATACTGCATCTCCATCTACAATAGCTGTATTTGTTATAAAACCTACTGCTTTTTCATTTACTTTAGCTTTTATTTTATAAACTATAACTCCACCTGTAGGAATATCCGGTGTTGCTGTAAATTGACCAGCGACTATTACTGGATTTCCTAAGTCAGCTTTAAATCCTGTAGTTGTACTATTTGGTAAATCTACTGTTAGATCTGTTAAAGCTGGTGTTATTGTTGTCCCTGTTGAATCTATTACAGAAATTGTATTTAAATTATCTGTTACTAAGATATTTTGTGCATTCCCATTACTATTATTTCTAATAGTTATTGTGTATGTTATATATTGACCAGGCTCATATTTAGCTGGACTAACATTTTTTGTATTTTGTAAATTATGTCTAAATGGTTCTGTTATTAATCCATTATTATCAATAGTTCCAATAGCATCTTTTCTCACAACGCCTTCTATTACATATTGAAGTTTTTCTCCTGGTTTAACGTCTACAATACCTACTAAATTTTCATTATTCGCTATTCCTGATGTAAATACCTCTTCTGTTCCATCTGTTTCTCCTGTAGATATTTTCTTTACAGTAAAATTATAATTTCCTGAAACCGGATCTTGAAAAGGATTTCCTGATGTTCCATCAATTAAAGGAACTGTTAAACTTTTTATAAGTTCATTTATATTCACATTATTTTGATATCCTGGCCCTGTAGAATCTACAGTTATTGTGTATTTTATTGTATCTACTCCTGGAATATATCTAGCTTTATCCACCACTCTAGTTATTCCTCCACCTGGTGGAATAATATTATGTTGAATAGAACTTGTTCCTATTTCAGTTAAGCCTTCTAATAATGTTGCTGTATTTGTCAGTTGTGGAGTTATAACTCTCTCACTTACATTCCCAACAATCTTATATGTCATTGTTGAATTTCCTGATATAGTTACTGTATCATTCAAATCTAGGGATGATGATAGTAATGTTGTTGGATTTGAATTATTCTCTCCTTTATATATTTTCCAATCAGTAAATGCTTGTTGATTAGGCATATCTGTAACATTATTAAGATTTAGATCATTAGCATATGTAGCCTTTATATTACTTATCAAATCTTTAATTGTTACTGTTCTATTGCTTTCTAATTTATTTTTAACATCTATAAAATAAGTTATCTGTCCACCTGGTTGGAAAGTTGTAGTATCACTTCTTTTTATAAAGTCAATTAAATTACCTATTCCTGATTTTTTAGTTATTGTTGCTGATGTTGTTGTTGTTAAATTATTTTGAGTATCTGTAACCTCAATAGTATTTGAAACAGTATTCCCTGCATAAGTAGATTTAACTCTAGCAACAACTGTATATTCTATACTACCACCTGGAGCTATATCTACTGTTGTATTTAAATTAGTATTTATCGTTCCAGAAATTCCTGATGTTGTACCAACTCCTGATAATGATCCTGTACTTATTGATATATCTTCAAAATATGTGGTATTTAAAATATCTTTAACTAATGCATTATTTGCATATCCATCTCCTGTATTTTCAATTCTAATTTTAAAAGATACTGTATTTCCTGGAGTGAATTTTTCTGATT
>JBOFRT010000086.1:0-1017 GCA_051651165.1 Cetobacterium sp. | reverse complement strand
AACAAAAGTAGACTTAGGATTATACAGACTTACATTGAAAAATGATGCAAGAACAGGAATATTAAATGAAACAACAGCAACAATAAATGTAAGCAGAATGAGATCAAACTTTGGATATGAATTTGATTTAACAGCTGCTGCAGGAAATGCGAATATATCTTCATCAAATACACATAGTTTCTTAGGTGAACCAGAAGCGCCAGCTGTTAATAGAACTTTAGCAGTAGGACCAGAAGGAATACTAAGTACAGGTACAATAAATAATGTAGCAAGTATTAGTATAACAGGAATAACAGCAGGAACAAATGATGAAGTATTAGAAGAGATTTCATATGATATTTCAGGAAAGAAATTAAAATTAACGAAAAGTATGCTATATGGTGCTCCAAATAAATCATATATAGTAGAATTTAAAGATGCTACAGGGTTTATAATTCAAAAATTAAACTTAGTAGTTGAAAATCCAACTTTAAAAACCACTTCAATAGGAAACATAAAAGTAGATCAAAGATTGCTAGGTAATGGTTGGACAAACTATGAAGGATGGTATATAACAGGGCCAATTGAATCCACAAATTGGGTTAAAGATATAAATATAGCAATAGGAGATATGGGGTTAGTGACTGAAGGGACGGGTAATAGAGTCGAATATATTTATAGATTAAATAATAAAGTGTTAGAAAGAGGTACTTTCGATAATGGAAGAATTGATTATACACTAGGTTCTAATCAATTTTCGTATAACTCAGAAACAAAATCAAATTTTTTTAAAAGATTTGCAGTAAGAAAAAATGGAGATACACCTCAAGGGTATAACGTAGTACTTTTAACAAACAATGGGGAAGAAATTGAAGCAATAATAAATGTAACAGGAACAACAAAAGGAATGACAGTAGGAAGTGGAACGTTAGATACAACAACTCTATTAAATAATGCGATAACTAAAATAAATGGAGGAAATCCATTATTAAGTAATACAGCAGGTTCGTTTGTAGATGCAAAAGGAGGATTAACATC
>JBOFRT010000085.1:0-1041 GCA_051651165.1 Cetobacterium sp. | reverse complement strand
CTACTAAAAGGGTCAATTTAATACTGTGGTTTTTATTGAGGTTTATTTACCAGCTTCCGCCTCCACCTCCACCAGCTCCACCTCCTGATGAACCTCCACCCATAGATGAACTTCCACCTCCAAAATTACTTGGAGCTTTCGGTGCTGATAACATTGTGTCATTAAATGCTGATAAAGAGTTATTAAAACTACCCATAAAAGCTCCTAAAACAAAAGCATTTCCTATATTGGATCCTCCATACCATTGAGGTGGCTCAACTACAAGATCTTTAAACTTATCAGCCCAAATACTACTCACTCCTAAAACTATAGTATAAGGAAGTATGTTGTAAAAATAACTGGGGTTTTCTTCTAATAACATCTCTAACTTTCTTTTTTCTGCTGTTTCTAAAAATCTTTTGAAACCTAGTATTTTTCCTAAAATTTCATTTCCATACTGTGTTTTACTTTTTATTTTTCCACTTATAGCTAATGTTACTAGCACTGATACTCCACCAAATATGATAGTTAACATCGTATCTAATCCCTGTCCAGCTCCAAAGTAATAAAAATATCCAAAACTAGCAGCTACAATAAATAAGATTGATGTTCTAACTGTATTTCCTGCTCTTAAACTTTTAGAACTATATAAAGTTTTTTTGCTCATAATTAAATCTATTTCTAAAATTTCAGCTGCTTTATCAATATGCTTATAAAATCTATTTCTTAAATCCTTAATATTTAATCTATTTTCAGAATTTTTATATGCTGATAGTGCATTATACATATACTTTTCAAACTCTTTCTCTGTTTCTATTCTATCTTTTAAAAATTCTATTTCAAATTCATCTTTTGTAAAAATCCCACCTTTTTTTAGTTCATTAATTTTTAAATATCCTTTATTAGCCCAATAAAAAATCAAACTTGTTAAATCCTTAGAGTGTATAATTCCATCTATATAATATCCAATCTCTGTTGGTGTAAGATTATCCGGAGGATAAAACTCAACTGTTTGAATAACGCTATTTCTATCTTTATATTTTCTTAAAAGATTTAAAGCCA
>JBOFRT010000084.1:0-10319 GCA_051651165.1 Cetobacterium sp. | reverse complement strand
TCGAACTCGCGACCTCATGCGTGACAGGCATGCGCTCTAACCAACTGAGCTACACCCCCATATGGTGGAAACAACTGGACTTGAACCAGTGACCCCCTGCTTGTAAGGCAGGTGCTCTCCCAACTGAGCTATGCTTCCTATTGAATTTTTTTATGGTGCCCAGAGGCGGAATCGAACCACCGACACGGGGATTTTCAGTCCCCTGCTCTACCGACTGAGCTATCTGGGCATCATTTGTTACCTGCTATAGGTACCTTTAGTATGGCGGAAGGTCAGAGACTCGAACTCTGAAGTCTTGCGACGCCGGTTTTCAAGACCGGTTCCTTACCAATTAGGATAACCTTCCATATTAATGGTACCCCGTAGGGGAATCGAACCCCTGTTTATAGAGTGAAAATCTATTGTCCTAACCGTTGAACGAACGGGGCAGGTGATGGTGGATCTAGCTGGAGTCGAACCAGCGACCACTCGGTTATGAGCCGAGTGCTCTAACCAACTGAGCTATAGATCCGTTAGTTAATGGCGTGTCTGAAGAGATTCGAACTCCTGACCCACGCCTTAGAAGGGCGTTGCTCTATCCAGCTGAGCTACAGACACATTTGATGGTGCGTCATACTGGGCTCGAACCAGTGACAACACGATTAAAAGTCGTGTGCTCTACCATCTGAGCTAATGACGCATATTTTATGGAGCGGGAGACGAGGGTCGAACTCGCGACATTCAGCTTGGAAGGCTGACGCTCTACCAACTGAGCTACTCCCGCATATTAATTCCATCTTATTATTTAGTTGTTTTGGTGGCGGGGGCTGGATTCGAACCAACGACCTTCGGGTTATGAGCCCGACGAGCTGCCAACTGCTCTACCCCGCGATATTTGTAAGTTTAAGTGGTGCCTGGGGCCGGAATCGAACCGGCACGCTATCAGATAGCTCGGGATTTTAAGTCCCGTGCGTCTACCTATTCCGCCACCCAGGCTTCCTAGTTGAGGTGCTTGTCGCTTTCGCGCTTCGCTGTCCCTCACGGACATTAATAATAATATCATAAATTATAAATAAAGTCAACAAGTTTTTTTATTTTTTTATAAGTTTTTTTTTGATAAAAAAACACATGCTAAAAAACCCTTATTTTAAAAGGGATTCTAGCATGTAGCAAGATTTTATTTTTTTATAAATTTTTCATATAATTTTCTTACTGGTTCTAAAATATTTAAAAAAATTAATAAATTTATTAATTTTTTTTTATATCCTTTTACTGTTTTAAACTCTAAAAAATAAAGTTTTTTATTATTCCCATGCCAACTTTTTCCCCACCAATGTATACCATGAGTATTTTCAGTTATTTTTTCATAAGAAAACTCCTCTGTAAAATGATATGGATAAAAATATTCAAATGGATATATTTTTATTCCATCATCTAATGTGATAACTTTATTTTCTCCTTTAAATCCATATTCTTTTTCCAAAATATATTGAAGAATTGCTGGAATTGTATATATATTTATATTCCAAATATCCTTTTCATAGAATTCTAACATCTTTTTAAAAAAGATATGCCCTTTTTCTGATCCTATTATTCCTGCACTAGCTTGTTTTTTATCTTCCATTCCTAAAAAAACTCTATCGTTTAAAAAAGAATCTAACGATTTTAAAATCTGCATATCAGAATCTAAATATATTCCACCATGCTCATACAAAACTTTAACTCTAAAATAATCTGATAAAAATGCCCAAAGCTTCCTTTTGTAACACTCTTCTAAAAATTTATTTTTTTTAATTTCATTATAAAAATCTAAATTTTCTTCATTCCATTCAATAATCTCATATTCTGGTAACTTTTCTCTCCACGAATTTATACAAATATCCATCAAATTAGGTTTAGGACTTTTTCCTAGCCATATATAATGTATTTTCTTCTCCATAGCCCCTCCTAAAACTTAGGTATTTTCTGAGTATTCCCTATCTCTTTCCCTATAATTTTTCTACAAAAATTAGCAACTGTTGGTGCAAAATAAATAAAAATCTCCTCTAAATTTTTATTTTTCACAGCTCTAACCTCTTTAAAAATATCTCTATAATTTTTTAATTTTTCTTTGTAGTCTTTCCCTGAATTTATATATCTATACAAAATAACTTTATAAAAACTTGGTAATAACTTTGAAAGAGCCTCTCTTCCATACTCATCTGTTTTTGAAAATTCACTCAATAACATATAACAAATTTTTTCTAATGACTCTATACTTTTATCATTGACCACACTCATAATACTTCCATTTCTTTGTCTATAGTAATAAAATGCAATGTCAATATACTTTATTCTCTTAGCTTTTAAATAGACCATTGGAGTAAAATAACTATCTTCATGAATTAAATTGTCGTGAAAATAAAGTTTATTTTCACAGATAAACTCTCTTTTGTAGATATCATCTACAACCTCTTCTCTGAAACACTTACTTCCTTGAAATAGTGTTAAGAAAAACTTGGTTCCTTTACTCACAGTAAAATCTTTTATCTCTTGAGACCTAAAAAGTGGTTCTCCAATTTTATTCTCAGAAAAATACCTCATATTTCCAACCATTACATCTAAATCTAATCTTTGCCCCTCTTTAAAAAACTCTTCAAATCCTTTTGGATCAATTACATCATCACTATCTACAAAAGCCAAGTATTCACCTTTAGCTTCTTTTATGCCTATGTTTCTTGCAGAGGATAATCCTCCATTTTCTTTATCTATTATTTTTGTTTTTGTTGGATAAAGCTCTTTGTATTTTTTTAAAATATTTAAACTATCATCTTTTGATCCATCATTAACTAGAATAACCTCATAATCTATATCACTCACTTTATAAATACTTTCTAAACATTCAACTAAAAATTCTTCTACGTTATAAACAGGTACAATTATCGTAAGTTCCATAATTTTCTCCTATATATCTCTATTATTATTTTTTCATCAAACTCTCTTAAGATTTTTTCACGACCTCTTTTCCCCATAGATATTCTTTCATCTAATGATAACCCTATAAATTTTTCAATTTTATCTGCTAAATCATCAGAATCTTTCACATTTACTAAATACCCATTGATACCATTATCTACAATCTCTTTACATCCTGTTACATTTGAGGCTATAATTGGTTTTTCCATACTAGCAGCTTCCATCAATACTTTTGATATACCTTCTCTATACGAAGGAAGAACTACACAATCAGAAGCATTTATAACTGCATCTACGTCCTTTCTATGGCCTAAGTACTCCAATATACCCTCTTTAACATATTCATCCATTTTAAGCTTATCTACACCGTTTGCTGCGTTTCCACCTAAAGCACCTAAAAAGAGAAAATTAACTTTGTAGCCTTTATTTTTTATAATTTTTGCCGCTTCAACATACTCTCTAACACCTTTATCATAAAAAGCTCTTGCTACCATTAAAAAATTCAACTCAGAGTTTTCTACCTTTTCTTTTGGAGAAAACTTAAAAGTATCAACTCCTTCTCCTGGTAAAATAAAGATTTTTTCTGAAGAGGTTATATTTTGCTTTATCAAAGCTTCTTTATCATCACTATTTAAAACCCAAACCTCTTTAGAATATTTTAAAGAAAATCTATATAGTAATTTCGCTATATTTGAAACTATTCCTCCTTCTACAAAAGAATAGCCTAATCCTGTCAAAATAGCTACGCTCTTAACTCTTGATATCTTTGCAGCCAAAGTTCCGTAGATATTAGGTTTTATTGTATAATGAAAAACTATATCTGGCTTTTCCATTTTATATATCTTCTTCAGTTGTAAAAAAAGATTAAAATCCTTTAATGGATTTACACCTCTCATGCTTAAATTTATAGGGATATGTTTTATTCCTAGCTCTTCTACAAAATCAATTCTTTCATCAACTGGAGCTACTACTACAACTTCATGGCCATCACCTATCAAAGCTTTTATTACTCCATATCTAAATATATAGATATCCCAAAGTACATTAGCTGTAAAAAATATTTTTAATTTTTTCATAAATACCTCACATCAATATTGAATTAACAACTCTTTTCCATGACTCTCTTTTAAATAAGCCTTAGATTTTTTTATTTCTAATTCTCTCTTTTTATAATCTAAATCATTAAAAAGTACATTTTCATATCTATAGTTTATACGATTCCCAGGGAAAGTGATACTTCTATAAATTCTAGTTAAAGATAAAAATAGAATTATAATTATCATAATATCTTTTCTTTCAACTTTTTCTATCCCTCTACATAAAATTAACCAAGCACTATATATAAAAAGAGTCCCTATTCTTAATGAGATTACTGATAATTCAGAGGTAAATAAAAAAATACCTATCCAAACATATAAACTGTTCTTTATAACTTTATCCTCTTCATATTTATAAGCTAAAAAAAATAAAATTGCTCTTTCCAAATAAAAAATATTAAAGCCTCTTTTCAAATCTTCAGGAATAATACTTTTATAAGTAGAAATTTTATTTGCAATCGCTATTGAGAGCGAAGTCCATTCATAATTTAATAGTAATTCAATTAATTTAATATTTAAAAGATAGTAGAAACTTCCAGCTATAAACATTCCTAAAATAATATTTTTTTTATAGTTATAATTTAAAATAAAGTACATTGGTAAATAAAATATTGCACTCATGTGAAAGGAGATTCCAATTATATTTAAGACTAAAAATAGTATAATTTTACGCTCTTGAATATATTTCAAAGAAAATAAAAACAAAATTATAGCTTTCATATTTCTTAAAAGTTCAACCTCCATATGAAATCCTTGAATACTAAAAAAAATAGCGAATGCCATTATAGGATATTTACAATATCTTTTAAAAATATAATATAACGCTATAAAATCAACACTTGTCGTTATAAACTGATAAAAAATATAATTCTTATAAATCCCACCTATAAAAGATGTATAAAGCATATAGCCTTTTTCATAAATATAAGTTCCTTCCATAAAAGATGGATAATAAAAATACCAATCCCAACCTAAAAAACCTCTAGTTCCTAAGAATAAAATCATACAAATTATTATAACTTTTAATACTACTTCTTTTTTTTCTTTATCTTCAATAAAAACATCATAAACTCCAAATAAAAATAGTATTATAGATATAATTAAATAGATCATTTTAATTCCTCTTTATATAACTCTATATATTTTTTAGCTGTAGCCTCTATTGAATACACTAAACTACCCCTAATACCAGCTCTACTTTTTTCAGAGTAAACTTTAGCATCTTCTAAAAGTTTTATTTTTTGAACTAAATCATTTACATCTCCAGCTTTAAACAACAACCCAGATCCTGAAACTATATTGGCTAATCCTTCAACATCACTAGCTATTATAGGTGTTCCAGATGCCATAGCTTCTAGAGCACTCAATCCAAACCCTTCAAAATTTGATGATTGAATAGCTACATCAGCTCTTTTTAATAGCGCTGAAACAGAGTTCGAATACCCTAAAAATTGTACTCTATCTGCTAAGCTTAGCATTAATACCTCTCTTTTAACTGCTTCTTCTGTTTCACCTTCACCAACAAACGTTAACGAGTATTCTTTTGGAAGTTTTTCTAAAGCTCTTACAACAGTTATATGATCTTTAGATGAATGAAATCTAGATACCATAATTAAGTTATTTCCTTTACGCTCTTTTTGTTTTCCCATAAAAGCTCTCAGTGAAACCCCATTTGGTATAACATCTATTTTTTTCAAACTTATTCCTGTCCATTTTATAAGTTCCCTTGCCGTAGCTTCTGAAATTGCGATAACTTTTACAAAAGAGCTATATATAAATTTGTCTAAAATTTTATATATGTAGTTCTCTCTTCTTCTGTTATGAGTGCTGTGCTCTGTCGTTATATAAATAGTATTTTTATTTAAATACTTTGCCAAACTTGTCCAAATTTGAGAGTGAACAAGATGAGCATGCACAATTTCTACTTTCTCTTTTTTTATTATTTTTGCTATTTCAAAAATATTTTTAAAACTTATTTTATTGTTAATTTTAGTTTTATGAACTTTTATCCCTCTTTTTTCATACTCATCCAAAAATTTTTCACCATTAGTGTCTAAAACTAATAATTCTACATCTACACCCTGTCTTTTTTGAGCAGGAATTAAATCTAACAATAACTTCTCTGCACCTCCTAATTCTAAAGAGGTTATTATATGAAGTATTTTCATGTGTTTCTCCTATCTTTTTTTCTTTCGTAATAAATTGATTGAATCAGTCTAATCAAAAATTTTATTTTATTTTTTAACGGAATATCTTTTTTTAACATATAAGCATAATAAAGCTTCATACCTTCTGGATTTTTTTTTATAATTTCAGAAAATCTTCTTGTGTATCCATCAGCTAGATATTGGTAATAATATATCCCTTTATCTATATATCTAAATAAATAGTTTTCTCCTATTTGATTCCAAATATATCCTTCAGGAACAAATTTTTCTCCTTCAATTTCTGGAAAAGGATACTCTCTCATTATTGAAGTTTTTACTATTTCAGCTTTATCTCCTAAAATTTTTCTTCTATAAAAAATATCGATTGGAGTACTATCTATTTGATCTTCACCAAAACTTTCTTTTTCTCTTATAGGAAAACCATTATCTAATACTTCAACTTTTCTAAAAACTAATCCTGCATAATCTACAGGAAGAGTAACAATTTCCTCTTGAATTATCTCTACTGCTCTTTCATCTAAATAATCATCACTGTCCACAATAAAGAAAAATTCTCTTGCTGATAAAGTTACTCCAACATTTACAGCTCTCATTTTTCCACCATTTTTAGTTTTTTTATAGATTATTGAAACTTCTTGCTCATCTATAAAACTTTGTACAAGTTTTTCAGTATTATCAGTTGATCCATCATCAACAATTATCCATTCGAAATTTTTTAATGTCTGACTCTTTAAACTTTTATATAACCGCTTTAAAGTGTCCTCCCTATTATAGGTGGGTGTAAATATAGTTAACATATATCTCTTACCGCCCCTTTCCAAATACAACTGTTTTAAGCGTTTTAAACAGTATAATAATATCTAAATACAAACTGTAACATTTTATATAATATAAATCATATTCTAACTTATTTTTTGCGTCCTCTACAGTTGCACCATAAGGATACATTACTTGGGCCCAACCTGTTAAACCAGGTTTTACCATATGTCTTAATCCATAGTATGGAATTTGTTTTTCAAGCTCTTTTATAAATACCATTCTTTCTGGTCTTGGCCCTATAAAACTCATATCTCCTTTTATTACATTTAAAAGTTGTGGAAGTTCATCAATTCTTGTTTTTCTCATAAAATTTCCAAATTTTGTTACTCTAGGATCATTTTTTTGGGCCCATTTTGCTCCATCTTTTTCAGCATCTTGTCTCATACTTCTAAATTTATAAACAAAAAACTCTTTTTCATTCTCTCCAACTCTAGCTTGAGAGTAAATAATAGCTCCAGGGCTTTCAAGTCTAACTATTATTGCTGCTATAATCATAACTGGAAAAGTCATTAATCCTATAGTAATAGACATTCCTATATCAAAAACTCTCTTAATTTTATTTTGAAACTTACTTCTCAATATTTCAAATCCATAAGCATTTAATAACCACTCTTCATTTATATACGAAACCTCTATCTTCTTTTCAATTTCTAACATATAGTCTAAATATCCCATTACATGAGTATTTCTTAATTTAATTTTTAATATTTTTTCAATCTCGTTTTCTTCAAGCCTCATTTTTCCTAAAAGTAACAGTTTAATATCATTTTTTTCTACGAACTCTTCTAATTCATCAATATTTCCAGAAAATTTTAAATATCTGTATCCCTCTAGCCTTCCTAAACTTTTTTCTAAGTTTTCCTTCAACTCTCCTTCGCCATATATTGAAACAGGTTTTATTCTATAAGTAATGATATTTATCATAGATCTTAAAAAAATAATAATTGCTGTAAATAAAAAATAAAAGATTATCAACCAAAAATCTGAACTTATTAAAAACCAAATAAAGAAAAAGAAACTATTTAAAAATATTATTGTTAAATAATTTTTCAAACTATATCTAGGAATATCAAAGTTCATTAAATCAAATAAATAAAGTCCTAGTAGTATAAAAAACAACACTCCTAATCCTATTACGCTTGTTTCTGTTGTTAAGTTAAAAACACTCATCAAAACTGAAAATATGGCTCCTAGAGCCCCCATATAAAATAATCTTAACATTAATTTTCACTATCTCCTTCATAAAGAATTACTCTTTCTCCATCATCTATTATATTTTCATCAGCTCCATCTTTATCGTAAAATATAATGGCTTTAAAAACTTCATCTTTAGAATCTAACCCATATTCAGAAAATAAAGCAGATGGATATACCTCATCTTTGTAAGAAACAACTGTTAATACATTATTATTCCTAACTAAATACTTAGTTTTTTTATTTTTAACAGCACTATCTTCATCATCTCTTCCTATTCTTCCTAAAATTTTCCCTAATATATTCAACTGAAACTTATCTTCATCATTTTTTACTTCCCAAACACCAGAATCCTCTTTTTCTATTTTTACTTTTCTCATTTCCTTACCCGTTTTTAAAATATATCTAATATTTCCCATACTATCAAAGGCAAAAGGTAATCCCTCATCTTTTAAATTATAAGAAGCTAAATTAAATCCTGGTTGTATACTACTCGGAACTCTTTTTTCTATATAAATTGATGGTAATCGATCATCAACTGCATATGTTTTTAATTTTAATCTTTTATTTTTTATAACTTTTTTATCACTTGGATTTAATTGTTCTAATAAAACTATATTTTCAGTTTTGGGATATAATCCTACTATTGGAAATAACTCTCCTGGAAAATATTTTTTTTCATAACTAAAATTAGGCATTCCTCCTACTCCTATTACAGTTACTCTTAAAAGCTCTACTTTTTCATTTTCACCATATTTCATTCCATAAGCTAAGGGTGTTCTTCCGTAAGGATTATATTTTAAGTATGGTGTTTCAAATGTATAACTTCCATTCTCAAACTCTTTTCGTATTTGTTTTTCAAACTTTTCATCCTCTACATATAAATCTCCATAAAGAGCAGCTTTTCTTATATCAAATCCCTCTAACATATTGTATATTTCAATCGCTAACATCGGATTTATCTTTCCAATTTTATAAAGAGTCTTACTTATTTGAGCTACTTCTTCTAAATTATATTTTTTCAAATCTTTTTTTTCTACAAACTCTATTGTGTTTGGAGATTTTGATAACATTTCACTTATTTCTATCAAACTCTCTTCTGATAGTTGTTCAAATATAGATTTACTATTTTTTATAGGTAGAAGCTTAGTTATCCTATCTTTTATTTTGATAACCTCTGGTCTATTTTCAATAGTTTTAACAAAGCTATCAAAATTATTTTGTACTACTTCTTCCTTGAAATACTTTCCAATTTCTGGAGATAGTGATGATAAATCTTTCAATCCTTTTATAACGCTACTATTTTCTAAAGCCTTACTATAGTCTATATTTTTTAAATATAAATCTACTGTCGGATTATTTATAAAATCTACCAATCTTCCATTTTTTAAAATTGATGTTGCTATTTCCATTTTATCTGATGATAAGTTTTCCAATATTCTTCTTAATTTATCATCTTTTAATTTAACATAAAAAATCTTTTCATTTTTTCTCTTTTCATTTTTTTGATATAACTCGGCTAAATTTTTATTATTTTTTATGCTTTCTTCTATTTTTTTCTTATTCATTATTAATCCTAAACTAGTGATTATTATTATTGCTGAAATCAATAACACAATTATTTTCTCTTTTTTTAGCATTTTTCACCTCTTTAAAATTTTATTAATTCTTTATCATTATACACTATCTTGAAAAAAATGTATAAAAAAAAGAGCAGAACTGCTCTTAAAATTTATTTTTCCAAAAAATAAAAAAATGGCGCTTCTTGCTGGGCTCGAACCAGCGACAACACGATTAACAGTCGTGTGCTCTACCAACTGAGCTAAAGAAGCACTTTTTTTAAGATTGGCAACTTCCTATCCTCCCAGGGGGCTGCCCCCCAAGTACTTTCAGCGTTTATGGGCTTAACTTCCAGGTTCGAAATGTTACTGGGTGTACCTCCATAGCTATCGTTGCCAATCAATATTTGTTTGTGTTCTTGAACACTTGAAACTATATAGTAGTATATTAAGGTTAAAACTTCGATATATTAGTATTGGTCAGCTAAAAGTCTCACAACTCTTACACCCCCAACCTATCAACCTCCTAGTCTCGAAGGTATCTTAAA
>JBOFRT010000083.1:0-1087 GCA_051651165.1 Cetobacterium sp. | reverse complement strand
ACTCTTGATCCAGCTTTATTCTCATAATCTCTTATGTAGTCTCCATTAACTTTAGCATCTTGAGTTCTTTCTAAAGTGAATCTGATTCTAGGCATGATAGTTAATTTTTCAGTAGCTTGATATGGCATCATAACTCTTAGTTGAGTTTCAACCATTTCATAAGAATCATACATCTCTCCAGTTGTATAGATAGTAGGATTTAATGATAACTTTTCAGTTAACTTAAATGAAGGTCCAAAATCTCCTTCCCAGTACCATCCATTATCTCTAGTTGTTTCTTTTCCAGGCTCACTAGCTTTATCTTTATCATATCCAGCAACTAACCATCCAGCTAACATTCCGTTAAAGTGATTAAAGTCAGTTCCTAATTCGTATCTATCTCTAGTCCAGTTAGATTGGTAAGCATTTTTAGAATAATCTCTAGTTCTCTCTTCGTTTCTATATTTTAAATGGAATGCTTGGTTAGCAAATAGTTGATATCTAACTTTCCAGTCTACTCTTAGAGCTTCCCACTCAGCGTCAGGTCTGTTGAATCCTAAATCTCCACCAAATCTTTTCTCAACATTTAAATCTAAAGTTAATTTTCCTTTTGAAGCAGATACTCCAGTTCCAATGAAAGTTCCATCCTCATCGTCACCAATGTTTTCTCCAGGTCCTTGCCATCTTAAAGATGATCCCCCATCAAAATCCTCTGTCTCTAAGTACATTCTACCATTAAAAGTCCACTTATCTTCTGGAACTTCAACCATAGTCATAACTTGAGTTTCTTCGTTTACATTTTCTTCTCTAATCTCCCCAGCAACAGGTGCAATTGTTTCAGTAGTAGTTGTAGGCCCTGCTACAACCTCTTTAGCAAAAACGTTTGTACCTAATAATGATAAAGCAGCTAATAAATAAAGTGATTTTTTCATTTGTTACCCTCCCGTTTTTTAAATAAAAGTGTTATTGTTATTTCTTATTTTAATTATTTAGCTAAGCTTAAAGCAAAGTCTAAAATTTTCTTACCGTTTAAAGTTCCGTAAGCCATAGTATCGATTACATCTAAAGGTTTTCCAGCTTCAGCAGCTATAGCAGCTAATTCAGCTTT
>JBOFRT010000082.1:0-2251 GCA_051651165.1 Cetobacterium sp. | reverse complement strand
CCAATAAGCTATAGAGTTGATTTAAGAGTTGGAAGCATCGGTGAAAGTAAAAAAATTCTTGATGATTATTACAAAACATTAAATGAATATTATAGAGGGTTAAATGAATCTAGATACAGATTTAAATATTTTGATGGAGATATTTTAAATGATGAGAAATATAACTATGAGGATTATTTAAAGATTTTAGGTGAAAGGAAAAAATCTTTAAGAGAACTTATTGATGGAAGAGAAAATAGTAGAGTTGATTACGCTTCTTATGGATTTGGTTATAGAAAAATTCAATTAGATTTGGAAAATCTAGAAACAATTAGAATTCAAGATTTAAAGAACTATCTTTTAGCAACAAATATTGTTAGAAATCCTGAAAAGTTCCAAAGTGAGTTTCTAAATAGAAAGATAGTTTTAGAAAATAGCATCAAAGAGAAGAGAGAAGAGGCTAATAACTATAAAAAACTTTTAAATAATTATAGATTTGAAGGAGAAAATATAGTTGTTCCAAAAGGTGTCAGAGTAACTGTAGGAGATAATCAAAAAGAAAAATATTATGTAGAATTAATGGGTAACTATTTAAAGACAGAAAATGAACTGGTAGATTTACAACAACAATTAGAAGAGTTAATCTATATAAGTAAAAATCTAAAAATAGGAACAGAGGGTGAAAAAGAATATATATTAGGTTCGTTAAAAGCTATTGTAAAAAACTATAATGATATAGTTCAAGAGGTTAATATTTTAGAGGTAAAAGAAAACTATATAAAAAATGGAGGGCTAATAAAGTTAGCAGCACCAATAGAGATTGTATCTAATTCAAAAGCTAAACTAATACTAGCAGTAGGAGTAGTGTTTGGATTGTTTTTAGGAGTTATGATGGCATTTATAAAAATTTTTTATCACTCTTTTAAAAGATTTAACAAAAGTGTAATGATGATAGCAGTGTTTTGTTTTATGGGGTTAAATAGTTATTCTAAAGAGGAGATAACTTTACAATTTACTCACAAAGAGATTAAACAGGGATTAAATCCAGATAAAACACCATTTGATCTAAATGAAATTTTAATAAAAGAGTTTTTAGTAAAAAGAGAGAAAGTTAAAGTTGAAGATTTAAAAAATATATCTATAACACCAGTTTTCCCTAGAAATAGTATAAACGGAACAGAAAGTAGATTGAAAAGTGGAGAAAAAAACTATCTGTATACTCCAACAGAGTATCGTTTAACTTTAAATCTTAATAATAGTTCTGAAGAGAAGAGAATAAAAGAGAGCTTAGTAAAAGAGTTTCCTAATTTTTATATAAATTTCTTTTTACAAAATACTCAGGGTAGATATGATTTCTTAAAACAATATGTAAATTATAGAGACATAATAAAAGCATTGAATAATCTTATGAATTCCACGAGTTCAGAGATAGAATTAAGAAAGAAAAATGCAGAAACAAAAGAGATATTCTATGAGTACAATAATTTAGGTGTAGAGTTAAATAAAGTTAGAGATATTAGTTTTAGAGATGTTTCAAACTATATAAAATCAAATAATATAGTTTCAAATGTAGCTTTAGAGAAAATTTTATTAGATGGAGAGGATAGGTATATAACATTAGAGCTAAACTCTTTAAAAAATAAAGAGAGAATATATGAATCTATTTTAAAGAACTATACAGTTGGAGAAAAACAAGCTACTGTTTTAGAAAGTGGAGATATCAGTATGAGTTCAGATACAGGATTAAGAGAGAAGCAATATATAGAGATATCAAAAACATATTTAAATAATTTGAATAGAGAGAATATATTAAAAATAGAGTTGTCAGAGAATATAAGATTTTCTAAAGATATGAAAGAACCAAATGAAGAAGAGAGATATAGAATAAGCAAAGAGCTACTTAATGTTCAAAATGAACTTAATGAGATTATAAATAAAATGGTTGGAATAGAGTTAAGAGACTATAGAAAAGAGTATATTGGAAGCGTAAAAGTATTCTAATTGGGGGGAATAAAGGTGTTTAGAGAGAATGTGATAACAGAACTATTTTCCAATAGAAGAAATATAGTTAAGTTAGTAATAGACCTAGGATCAGTACTTGCGGGTATCTTTCTAGGCCTTTTAGTGAGATTCGAAGGAAAATGGGAAGAAAATTCACATAGTAGCTATTTCATTGTGTATGGAGTAGCATTTTTGTGTTTTTATCTATTTCGTAAAAACTCTATGAAAAGTTGGAGTTATACTAACTCTTTAGATGTATTAAATCTAACTT
>JBOFRT010000081.1:0-1735 GCA_051651165.1 Cetobacterium sp. | reverse complement strand
TACTTTTTGAAATGGGATTTGATCCTATGTTGATTGGAGATATACATTTCTCTAGATATTTAGAACCTCTTGCAATGATTTGGATAGAGATGGTGAGAAAACAAGGAAAATCTTTTGAAAATGGATTGATTTGGATAAGATAAAATGAGTAAAGAAAAATATGTAGTGTATATTGCAGTGTTAACTGCTTCTTTTGGATATATTTTTGATTTTGATTCAGCAGTTATCTCTAGTAGTATTGAAATTTTGGCAAGCACTTTTAAAATAGACAAACAAATGGTTGGAACACTAATAACTATTGTTTTGATAGGTGGATTAATAGGTGGACTTTGTGCAGGATATTTTTCTGAAAAAATAGGAAGAAAAAAAACGATTATTTATAGTTTGCTTGGATTTTTAATAGGTGGTCTTATAACTACATTCTCTATAAATATAGAGATGTTTATGTTGGGAAGATTGGTTATGGGATTAGGATTAGGAAGTGTTTTTTTAGTAGGATCTATATATGTAATTGAAATATCACCAATTGAGACAAGAGGAAGGAATGGAACGATAAATCAACTGTTTATGCCATTTGGATTAGTTGTAGGATTTTGGTTAGCATATTTAATTACGAATAATTTAACAAATAGATTTATAATAAATAATTCTTGGAGAGTTTTATTTTTTTTAGAAACTTTTCAAGGGTTAATTATATTTATACTTTTTCTAAAGATTCCAGAAAGTCCTAGATGGCTATATTTAAAAGGATTTAAAGATAAAGCTAGAGAAAGTTTGAAAAAAGTACTACCTGATGATAGAGTTGAAAAGGTTATGGAAGAGTTAAATGTAACTGAAAGCAATGAAAAAACACCAAATAAAAGGAATTTTCAAAGCATAACAAAAGGAATAAAAATAGTTCTTTTGTTAGTTGTAGTTTCGGCAGTTTTTAAGCAATTCTCTGGAATAAATCCAATAATATATTATGCGCCAGAAATTTTTCAAGAAACTTCTTCAGTTAGTACATCAGGATATTTTCAAAGTGTAACAATGGGAATATATGAGATTTTAGGATCAATTATTGTTTTATTTCTAATCGATAGATATGGAAGGAAAAAATTGTTATTTTACGGAACTTTAGTAATGACAATTTCTTTAGGTTATTTAACGTATGCATTATTTTATAAAGAGCGAGGAGTTTATGATGTATATTCAGTATACATATATAATTTAACTTATACAGTGGCACTAGGAACAGCTCTAACAGTGTATATATCAGAGATTACACCAAATTCAATTAGGTCGTTGGGAGTTACACTATTTAATGTTATAAACTATATATTTGATATAACATTAACACAAATTTATCCAGCGATAGATTTAAGAAGTGAATCACTACCATTTTTTATATTTTTTATAATAAGTTTATTATCACTATTTTTTATTCCTTTTATTCCTGAAACAAAGGGTAAAACTTTAGAGGAGATAGGAGAGTTTTGGAATAAAATAAAATAAAATAAAATCTGAGCTTAGTGATAAGCTCAGATTTTTATTTACTTTTTAACTGCTTCAACCATATCTTTATAAGGCCAAGTACTCATCCCTTCTTTAGAATTGTAGATATTTTTAAAGCCGTTTTTCTTCAAAATTTCAGCAGCTTTTTTAGAACGATTTCCACTTACACAAAAAGTTATATATGTTTCATCTTTATTAAGTTCTGACAATCGTTTTTCTAGATCAGGAAGAGGAATATGTT
>JBOFRT010000080.1:0-10585 GCA_051651165.1 Cetobacterium sp. | reverse complement strand
TCGAATCGACTTGCATGTGTTAAGCATTCTGTCAGCGTTCATCCTGAGCCAGGATCAAACTCTTCATTCAATATATTTTAAGTCCTAAGACTTTCTTACACCTTTTAACCATCTAAATGGTTTTGCCATTACTGGCATTTTGTTATTTTCATAACTTCTGACTATTTTCTCTATTCGGTTGTTAATGTCCTTTTCAATGCTGTGCGGTTGTTCCCGCTACAAGAAGTATAATAACATAATTTTTAAACTGTGTCAACAAGTTTTTTTATTTTTTATTAAATTTTTTATAAATTTAATTTAAATCTATTTTTTCCATCTCTTTCCAATACACCCTCTTCCACAAATTCACTGATAACTCTAGATAAAGATGGCCTACTAACCCCAAACATCTCTGATAACTCCTTTATAGAGTGTTTAAATAATACTTTATCCTCTACTTTATTCTGTTCAATATAATCAAGCATTTTTTCTCTTATTGTTTTCGAATTAAAACTTTTCCAAACTTTATTTGATAAAAATTGAGTTTTATCTGAAATTTCATTTAAAAAGTTTATTAGTATAGTTTCTTTTAAATTAAATAACTTTAAAAGGTTTCTTTTATCAATATGTAAAACTTCAGTTTTCTCTAAAGCTATTAAATCAACAGGTATAATATTGTTTTCACCAAAAATAAAAGCTGAAGCTATTAAATCACCTGTAGATAAATTCTCTATTTTTTGAACATCACCTGTATCTTTTAACATCTCAGCACTTAAATTTCCATTAATAACAATTGAAATTCCATCTAATGTATCTCCTCTAAAAAAAACTATGTCATCTTTTTCAAATTTTTTTATATCAAAACTTATAGCCTTAAATATTTCTTTTATTTCACTTTCTTCTATATCTTTAAATAATGTTATTTTTTTTAAAAAACTAAAGTTCAATCTATTACCTCCGCGAATTATTTTTATTTATAAATATAATATCATTGTTTATTCAAAAAAATAATAATATAATTATATATAAAAAAGGAGTGATTTAATTTATGAAAAAATTTGGATTGCTTGGAAAAAATATTTCTTACTCTTTTTCTCCAACACTTCATAATAAAATATTTGAATTATACAATTTTGAAGCTGAATACAAAATCTATGATGTAGAAGATGAGGGATCAATAGAAGGCTTCTTAAAAAGTATGAAAGAAGATAACATTTTAGGATTAAACATCACTATTCCATATAAAACAACTATTTTAAAATTTGTTGATGAACTTTCTTCAGAAGTTAAAGATATCGGTGCTGCAAATTGTATAAAATTTTCTAAAAATAAAATAACAGCCTACAACACTGATTACTTTGGACTAATAAAAACTTTTGAAAAAATGGGATTATATTTAAAAAATAAAAAAGTTATTATTTTAGGTAGTGGTGGTGCTGCAAAAGCCTGTATCAAAGCACTTATAGATCTTAATGCTATTGTTTATACAGTCTCTAGAAACCCTGAAAAAACTAAAATGAATTTACTAAATTGCTTTACTATTTCCTATGAAGAACTTTTAGAAACATCTGGTTATCTAATTATAAACGCTACTCCTGTCGGAACTTTCCCTAATACAGAGATTTCTCCTGTATCTAGTGATGTTCTTCAAAATTTTGACTTTGCCTTAGATTTAATATATAATCCTAAAGAAACTTTATTTTTAAAATTTGCACATTCTAAAAACAAAAAAATTGAAAATGGATTTTGTATGTTAGTTTCACAAGGTGTTAAATCAGAAGAGATTTGGAATGATGTAGAATTAAACTATGAAAAAATTTACGATGAACTTGTCGATGAAATTTATAAATAACGGAGGATTATAAATATGAAAAAAATAGTTATTACATGTCCTAAGTGTAAAGAGAAAATGAGAATAATGGATAAAGTTGCTAAATATAGATGCCCTAGTTGCAAAGAGATTTATAAATTTACAACTTTTAAAAGAATAATCCAAAAGTTTCTTGGTTTTTTCCGAGGAATTGCACAAACTTTTGTTGATATAAAAACAAATTTTGTAACAAAATATAGAAATACTAAAGCTACATATAATTATATGAAACAGATGAAAACTAATATGAAAAATAATCCTAATTGGTCTAACTATCATAAAGAGCAAGCTGAAGAAAAAAAGATGAGAGATGCACAAAAACCAAATTTCTGGGATAGATTCAAAAAATAAAAAACGGAGAGCAGATTTTTTTGCTCTCCTAATTTTTATTTTACAACTATATTTACAATTTTTCCTGGTACAACAATAACTTTAACTACTGTTTGTCCCTCTATAAATTTCTTAACATTTTCTATTTCTAAAGCTCTAGCTTGAACTTCTTCTTTAGAAATTGTTCTTTCAACTTCTAAAGTTCCTCTTAGCTTACCATTAACTTGAACTGCTATTGCAATTTCATCAGCTATTGTTAACTCTTCTTTATGAGTTGGCCAAGCTTGTAAGAATAACATACCTTCATTCCCCATCTCTTGCCATAACTCGTCACAGAAGTGAGGAGTAAATGGAGATAACATTACAACCACATTTACCATAGCTTCTCTAAATATTTTTTTAGATTCAGATGTCTCTTTATCTGTTCCCAAAACTTGAGTTCTAAAGTCTTGCATCTCATTTAATAACTCCATAGTTGCAGCAATCGAAGTATTGAAGTGATAATCAGCTTCAATAGATTCAGTTACCTTTTTAATTGTTTGATGTAACTTTCTTACTAAAGCTTTATCCTCTTTAGTTAACTTAGAGTAGTCAATTTCTGAAGTATCAGCTAAATACTCTTTATTTTCTAAAACTAATCTCCAAATTTTATTTAAGAATCTAGCAGCTCCTGCTAATCCATTTTCATTCCACTCTAACTCTCTTTCAGGAGGTGCAGCAAACATTATGAATAATCTTGTTGTATCTGCTCCATACTTGTCTATCATTATTTCTGGGTCAACACCATTATTTTTTGATTTTGACATTTTTTCTACTTTTACTTGTAACTCTTCTCCAGTAGTTTTTAAGAATGCTGAGCTTCCTTTAACTTCTACTTCTTCAGGATATAAGAATCTATTCTCATTAGCTGAATAATATGATGGTCCTAATACCATTCCTTGAGTTAATAATCTTTTAAATGGCTCATTAGATGAAAGAAGTCCCATATCTCTTAAAACTTTTGAGAAGAATCTAGAGTATAGTAAGTGCATTACAGCATGCTCTATTCCTCCAATATATTGATCTACTGGTGCCCATCCATCAGCAATCTCTTTTGCAAATGGTAAGTTCTCATTTTTAGGATCACAGTATCTTAAGAAATACCAAGATGAGTCTACGAAAGTATCCATCGTATCTGTATCTCTTCTTGCTGGGCCACCACAACATGGACAGATTGAATGCTTAAAGCTTTCTGATGTCTCTAATGGATTTCCATTTCCTGAAAACTCAACGTCTGTTGGTAATAAAACTGGAAGATTTTCATCTTTTTCCATTACTACTCCACACTTTTCACAGTATAAAGCTGGAATTGGTGTTCCCCAGTATCTTTGTCTAGAAACTCCCCAATCTTTTAATCTATATTTTGTAGTTCTTTCTCCAAAACCTTTCTCTTCTACAAATTCTGCTATTTTAGCTAAAGCCTCTTTAGAAGATACTCCATTAAAATCAGAAGAGTTAGTCATTATTCCTGAACCAATAAATGCATTCTTCATCTCAGATGCAACTATTACAATTTCCTCTTTTGATTCCTTATCTATAGGATTGATTACAACTTTAATTGGTAAATCATATTTTTTAGCAAAAGCAAAATCTCTCTCATCATGAGCAGGAACAGCCATTACAGCTCCTGTTCCATAGTTCATCAGTACATAATCTCCTATCCATAGTTGTACTTTTTCACCATTTACAGGATTAATTACATGCCACCCTGTATTTACTCCATTCTTCTCTTTTCCTTCAGCCGTTCTTTCTATCATATCTGTATTCTTCATCTCTGAAACAGCACTTTTTATTGATGGATTAACTTTTATTATTTCATCAACTAATGGATGCTCTGGAGCTATTACTGCATAAGTTACTCCAAATAAAGTATCTACTCTTGTTGTGAATACTGGTAAGTTTTCATCTTTTTCCACTAACCTAAAGTTAACTTCTGTTCCAATAGATTTTCCAATCCAGTTCTTTTGCATTGTCAGTACTTTTTCTGGCCATCCAGCTACTAACTCTTTATGCCCTTCTAATAACTCTTCAGCATAGTCTGTTATTTTAAAGAACCATTGCTCTAAATCCTTTTGAATAACTGGAGTTTTCGAATGTCTCCAACACATACCATCTTCAACTTGCTCATTAGCTAAAACAGTTTGGCAATCTGGGCACCAATTTACTGTTGATTTTTTCTTGTAAACTAATCCCATTTCAAACATTTTCTTGAATATCCATTGATTCCATTTGTAGTATTCAGGAGTATAACTCGCAATCTCTCTATCCCAATCATAAGATAATCCTATCATCTTTAACTGTCTGTTCATATTATCTATGTTAGATTTTGTCCAAATTGCAGGGTGTGCTCCATTTTGAATTGCAGCATTTTCAGCAGGTAATCCAAAAGAATCCCATCCCATAGGATGTAATACATTATACCCTTTCATTCTTTTATATCTAGCTATTACATCTCCAATAGTATAGTTTCTAGCATGTCCTACGTGCAATTTTCCTGATGGATATGGTAACATCTCTAAAACATAGTAGTTCTCTTTTCCTTCTACTTTATCTTCAGTTTTAAATATATTCTCATCTTTCCATTTCTGTTGCCATTTTTCTTCTATTTGGCCAAAGTTATATTCTCTCATTTTTTCACCCCATCAATTTTTCATTTTATCTCATAATATAGCATAAAAAAACCTGTACTTCCACAGGTTTATTTATTTAATATAGGTTTTTAGCTATTTCAGAAAGTATGATTCCTCCAGCAACTGATACGTTTAGAGAGTTTATCTTTCCGTGCATTGGTATTTTTACTAAAATATCACAATTTTCTTTTACTTTCTTTCTAATTCCTTCCCCTTCACTTCCTAAAACTAAGGCTGTTTTATTAGGGTACTTCTCTTCATGATAGAACTTAGTTCCAGAACCTTCAGCTCCATAAACCCAGAAGTCCAACTTCTTTAATTTTTCTATCGCATCTGATATATTTGTAACTTTTACTATATCAACATGCTCAATAGCTCCTGTTGATGTCTTTATTACTGTTTCATTAATTTTTACAGAATTTCTTTCTGGAATAATAATTCCTTTTACACCAAATATTTCAGCACTTCTTATTATTGCACCGAAGTTTCTTGGATCTTGAACTCCATCTAAAATTAAAACTATTGATTTTTCATCTCTAGCTATTTTCTCTATAAACTCACCTAGTTCAATGTAGTAATCATAATCACTAAGATATGCTACAACTCCTTGAGAGTTCTCCTCTTTTTTTCCAACTGAGAATATTTTTATATTTCTTGCAGAGGCTAAAGCTTTTAATTTTCCAAGCTTCTCCTCTCTCATTCCTTTAAAAATCTCAATTTTCTCAATATTGTTAGACTTATTTTGTAATAACTCTATTACAGGATTTATTCCTATTACTTTTTCCATTTTCTCACCCTTATTTATATTTCTACTTTTATTCTTTCTATATCTGCACCTAAAGCTCTAAGTTTAACCTCTAAGTTTTCATATCCTCTATCTACATGGTAAATTCTATTTACTATAGTTTCACCATCTGCTAGTAAACCAGCTAAAATAAGTGATGCTCCAGCTCTTAAATCACTGGCCATAACTTCAGCTGAAGAGAAGTTATCTATTCCATCTATCCTAGCCATATTAGCATCTGTTGTTATCTCTGCTCCCATTCTATTTAACTCTGGAACGTGCATAAATCTATTCTCAAATATCGTTTCTTTTATTTCACTTGTACCTTTAACTAAACACATTAAAGTCATCATTGGTGATTGTAAATCTGTTGGGAATCCTGGATGAGGCATTGTTGTTGCCTTCACTGGCTTTAAGTCTTTAAGTTTTGTTTTAGTTGTTAACGTATCTCCAACTATTTCAAACTCTGCTCCCATCTCTTCTAATTTAGATACAAAGCTCTCTATATGATCTCTTACAACACCTTTAACTGTTATAGCCCCATCAAACATAAGAGATGCAACTATAAATGTTCCCGCAACTATTCTATCAGGAATAATAGAGTATTCACAAGGATTTAATTTTTCAACACCTTCTATCTCTAATCTTCCACTTCCTATGCCGTTTATTTTAGCTCCCATTTTCACTAAGAAGTTACATAGATCATCTATTTCTGGTTCTCTAGCTGCATTTTCTATAGTAGTTTTTCCTTTCGCTTTTACTGCTGCCATTATAACATTTTCTGTGGCTCCAACACTTGGAAAATCAAAAACAACTTTCCCACCGATTAATTCTTCTGCTTCTCCCGCTACATATCCATGATCTATATCGATTTTAACTCCAAGAGCTTCAAATCCTTTTAAATGTAAATCTACAGGTCTCGAACCAATTGCACACCCACCAGGCAAAGAAACCTTCGCTTTTTTTTCATGAGCTAACATAGGTCCCATAACTAAGAAAGAAGCTCTCATTTTTTTTACTAAATCGTACGATGCAACTAATGATTTTAATCCGTTATTTACGATTTTATAAGAGTGATCTCCTAATTTTTCTATTTCAAGTCCTAAACTTTCTAAAAGTTGAACTAAAGTATTTATATCTCTTAAATTTGGTACATTATTTAAAATATATGTTCCTTTCTCTATTAAAGTAGCTACAAAAATTGGAAGTGCTGCATTTTTTGCTCCTTCAACTTTAAGCTCTCCACTTATTTTTTTTCCACCAATTATTTTGAATGCCTCTACGCTCATGCTATCTCTCCTTTTTGTCAAATCTATCTATTGGACACACTTTCCCAAATAATCTATCAAAAAAATTCATTTCTTGAAACTTATCTAAATGCGATGGTAATTTTTCTTTTAACTCTTTATAATGTTTTGGACAAATTTTATGCCCTTCTCCATAAATAAAGCCTTCACTTAAACCAGCATCTGTATATACCTTTGTTGCACTTTCTATTACAACCTCTTTATCTTCATTATCTAAAGCTTCACTTGAGACAACTACTAAACCAATATTTCCTCTAAAGGTTATATCATCAACTAGTGTATATCTAAGTCCTATTTTTTCAGCTTCATCTATGTAAGTTTTTATACATTCAAAGTGAACATCTCTTCTAATTTTTAATAAAATCGCTCTCTTATCTTTCATTACTTCTTTTATCTCGTTGTGAATAAGATTTCTCTCTATCTCTTGTCTATCTAAAGCTGCTAATACATTCTCTTTAAATTCACCTAAATAAATTAGTTTTTCAGTTTGAGTTTTTAAGAAGTGTAGTTTTGCTTTTTCTCTTTCGTTTATTATATCATCTACCACGAAATCACCTTCTATAAAATTTTATTTTTATTAATAATTATAGCATATAAAATCAAAAAAGTGATATAATTAAATATAACATCACTATACAGGAGGTACTATGAGATTCAAACTTTTCCTTTGTTTTATTCTAGTTTTTTCATTAAGAACTTTTACACAGAACGAAATAGTTAACATCTCTGGATTCGTAACTGATAAAGAATTTAGATTAGGAAATGCTACTGTATTTTTTTCTAATAGCTCAAATGTTGTAAAAACAGTAAAAAGTGATATCAATGGAAATTTTAGTATAAAACTTCCTAAAAATAAATATCGAATTATTGTAAAAAAAGAGGGGTATACCTCTTTAATTGGAGATGATTTTTTTGTAGATTATATTTTTAACGAACCTAAACAGCTTATTTTAAATATGACAGATAATAAAATTCATATCTATGGAAAAATTATCAATAAATTTGGAGAAACTATTAAGAATGCCGACGTTAAAATTAAAGTAGGAGAAAATTTAATAGATTTAAAGAGTAATTCAAACGGAGAGTTCTCTTTTGAAGGTCAAATAGGACTTGTCTCTATATTTGCTCAAAAAGATGGATTCTATGGTAATGGGACATCTATGTTAATTCAAAATGAGAAATTTATAAATGATATCTCGATTACTTTAGAAGCTAAAACATTCTATATCTCAGGTGCTCTTGTAAAAAATAACAACTATTTAAAAGATACATATCTTGAACTTATAAATGGTTCTAACAATAAAGTTATTTCTACTATAAAAACTACAAAAGATGGTCTTTTTGAATTTAGAGACATTCTCACTTATGAAAAAGCTTATTTTAGAATTCCTAACTTAGGTTATAAAAGTGAAATTTTTACAATCAATAAAGATTTAAGACAATTTAATATATTTACAGATTAAAAAATAGCAGCTCACAAAAATAACGTGAGCTGCTTTTATTTTTTATTATTTCTTTAATCTTTTATTTAACTCTTCAGCTTGCTTTTCAAATCCTTTTTTCCCTAAAAGAGCAAACATATTTGCTTTGTAAGCTTCTACTCCAGGTTGATCAAATGGATTTACTCCTAATAAGTATCCACTTACTCCACATGCCTTTTCAAAGAAGTAGAACATATATCCTAAGTGATAAGGTGTTGCTTCTGGTATGTTTACGATTAGGTTTGGTACTCCTCCATCAACGTGAGCTAGCACTGTTCCTTCAGCAGCTTTTTTATTAACAAAGTCCATTCCTTTTCCTGCTAAGTAGTTTAATCCATCTAAATCTAAATTATCAGCTTCTATTAAAATATCATGCTCTGGAGTTTCAATGTTTACTAAAGTTTCAAATAAAACTCTTTTTCCATCTTGGATGTATTGCCCCATTGAGTGTAAGTCTGTTGAAAAATCTGCAGCTGTTGGTAATAATCCTTTTCCATCTTTACCTTCTGATTCTCCAAATAACTGTTTCCACCACTCACCAATATAATGTAATCTCGGTTCGTAGTTTATTAACATCTCTACATCCTTACCTTTTCTATTTAAAATATTTCTAATTGTTGCATATTTTAAACAGTCGTTCTCTGCATATGGAGCCTTATAGGCTTCTTGAGCATCTCTTGCTCCAGCCATTAACTCATCTATACTTATTCCTGCTGCGGCTATTGGTAATAATCCTACTGCTGTTAATACAGAGAATCTTCCTCCTACATTATCAGGTACCACAAATGTTTCATATCCTTCATCAGTAGCTAACTTTTTCAAAGCCCCTTTGCTTGCATCTGTTGTAGCATAGATTCTTCTTCTTGCTTCCTCTACACCATATTTTTCCTCTAAATGCTTTTTGAATATTCTGAAAGCTATAGCTGGTTCTGTTGTTGTTCCTGATTTTGATATAACATTTACAGAGTAGTCTCTATCTCCGATTACCTCTAATAAATCTTTTATATATTTACCTGATATGTTTTGCCCCGCAAAATATATTTCAGGTCCTTTTCTATTTTCTTTTGTTTGGTTGTTATAGAATGTATGTGATAAGAACTCAATTGCTGACCTAGCTCCTAAATATGATCCACCAATACCAATAACTATTAAAACTTCTGAATCATTTTTTATTTTTTCTGCAGCTAATTTTATTCTATCGAACTCTACTTTGTCATAGTTAGTTGGTAAATCTATCCAACCTAAAAAATCATTTCCTGCTCCTGATCCACTCATCAGAGTTTCTGTAGCAGTTTTACATTGAGCCTCCATTAATGCTAATTCATTTTCATTAAAAAAACCTAGTGCATTTGAATAATCAAACGATAACTTTCTCATAATAATATCTACCTCCATATTAATTAAATCCCTGCATTTTTTTCTAAAGCCTCGATTCTTTTCCTTAACTCATTTACTTCTTTTTGAGTTTCATCATTTTTCTGCCTTATAACCTCAACATCAACTCTTATATTTTCTATTTTTCCATTGAATAAATCTGCATCAAATCCAATCTTAGTTAACTCTCTTGAAAATTCATAAACTAAACTTTCCAAAATTATCAAATCTCCTCTATTAGCTTTTTTTTCATCCAAGCTATTAAACGATCGACTCAACCCTTCTGCAAAACTATATCTCGAAACTGGAAACTCTCCTTTGAATAAAAAACTATCCTCAGAAATAATACCTTCATTTACAAGATTCTCTATTGCTTTATATGCCCAATGATTTTTAGGAACATCGTCAAATATCAGCTCTTTTCCCTGTCCATAAGCTAATGCTATCAGTGTAAAGTATATCACAATTATTTTCTTCATACACTACCTCTTTATGGTTAATTTTTTTTCAATTATAGCACAAAGAATAAAAAAAAACAGCCCTAAAGCTGTTTATATCTTAATTTTGGAGGCGACGACCAGATTTGAACTGGTGAATAGAGATTTTGCAGACCTCTGCCTTACCACTTGGCGACGTCGCCTTCTATTAAATTAATGGTGCCCAGAGGCGGAATCGAACCACCGACACGGGGATTTTCAGTCCCCTGCTCTACCGACTGAGCTATCTGGGCAATAATGGCGGGAGTGACGAGGGTCGAACTCGCGACCTCATGCGTGACAGGCATGCGCTCT
>JBOFRT010000079.1:0-1293 GCA_051651165.1 Cetobacterium sp. | reverse complement strand
GCTTTGGTTATAGGAAGTTTTATAACAATGTATATTTTACCAACTTGGAAAATAATAGGATCTAGAAATATATCTATGGGAATTGCTATGGCTCAGCTTTTAGGATTTCCAGCAACCTTACTTGTAGCTCAAGAGATATCTTTAGCAATAGCTGAAACAGACTTAGAATATAAAGCTATTATGGAAAAAATAGGACCAGCATATGTAGTTTCAGGATTAGTTTCTGTGACAACACTTTCTGTAGTAGTAGCAGGGTATTGTTTAGAATTTTTATAATATAAATAAGTAGACGACTAAACTTAAAAAGTTTAGTCGTTTTGTATTTAAAAAATATGCTATAATATACTATACAAATTAAATGTAATAAAAGGTGAGAGATGGAAAAATACTTAGTAGAAAGTTTAAAAACAAGCTCTATTAATCTTGGAATAGAGTCAAAAAGTGAATATCAACATAAGCTTTTATCAAATAAAGAAAAAAAGATAGTTACAGATATAAGAAAAGACCTTGAAAATTGTGATGAATTTATAATATCAGTAGCTTTTATAACTGAAGGAGGTCTTTCTCTTATATTAGAGCAATTAAAAGTTTTAGAGGAGAAAGGCGTCAAAGGAAAAATTTTAACAGGTGATTATCTAAACTTTACCCAACCAAAAGCTTTAAAAAAACTGCTTTCATATAATAATATAGAGGTAAAACTTTTAAGTAATGAAAAATTTCATGCTAAAGGTTATTTTTTTAGAAAAAATGATATTTGGACATTGATTGTAGGAAGTAGTAACTTAACTCAAACAGCTTTAACTATAAATTTTGAATGGAATTTAAAAGTAAGTTCTTTAGAAAAGGGAAAAATTGCTAACGAGATATTAGATGAGTTTAATAGAACCTTTAATAATCTACCTAAATTGACTTTAGATATGGTTAAAGAATATGAAGAGATATACGATTTAAATAGAAAGATGGCAAAACTTCAAAAAGAAAGAGCTATAAAAAAAATAGAGATTAAACCCAATTCAATGCAAATAGAAGCACTAAAAGCCTTTAAAGTTTTAAGAGAAAGCAAAAATAAAGGCTTACTAATAAGTGCTACTGGAACAGGAAAAACATATTTAAGTGCTTTTGATATAAAAGTAGCAAATCCTAAAAAAGTTCTGTTTTTAGCACATAGAAAAACAATACTTGAAAAATCTAAAAAAAGCTTTGAACTTATAATGAAAGATAAAAATATGTGTATATATGGTGAAGATATATTAATAGATAAAGATATAATTTTCGCGATGGTTCAAACATTGA
>JBOFRT010000078.1:0-1533 GCA_051651165.1 Cetobacterium sp. | reverse complement strand
CTATAGTTTAAAACATAGAAATTTTGTTTATCAGGCTCTTTATTCATCTCTAACTCAAATGGTATTGTAACCTGTTCATCATCTATAATGAGTGCTTTTATATCCACATCTGTTATAATCTCTAAGGGTACAACAACTTGTACTTTTGTATCTAAGTTTATTGTGTACGAATCCTCTAATTTCCATCTAATCTCTTCACTGTTACTATCCTCTGTGGATTCTTCACTTGGTAAAGTAGGAATAACTGGAATTGCAGGTAAAAGATTTGGTTCCCTTTCGTAATCCTCTGGCAAAAGAGGCAAAGTAGTTGGTATATGTACTAACTCCTCTGCCATTATATTACAACTTAGAAGGACTAGAATTAGAACTAATAATTTTTTCATACTTTCCTCCCTCACTTAAGAATATCTGTTTTAACGTTAATCTATCTCTTTCTAAGTGGATAATAAACCTGTTTTCTCTATCATCATAGCACCCCAACACTACATTTTCAGCGATTTTTCTGGCTTTATTATCCACACCTATATACTCTATTTGTAGCATATATTTTCTAGTATACAGTCCACTAACTTCAAATGTTCCATCACTTTCTGGATTTAAATACTCCACTAGTTTTCCTTTTTCATCTAAAACTTTAATAAGTATATTTTCAAATAAAGCCTCTTTTTCTTTATCTTTTAAATTTAAACTTTCATCTACTTCAATCTCTCCAACTATAGTAACCATTGGTTTTATAGGAATATGTGCAATAACTGTTCCAACTTGTTGCCCTAAAATTTTAATTTTTGTATCTCCTATTGTATACGATGGTTTTCTAATTGTAGGTTTCATATCATAAACTATTTTATTAGGAACTCCAAAGAACATAGCTTCTCCATTTTCATCAGTATCTATCTCTTGGTCTCCAATTTTTACAGCTACATAGTCCACTCTTTCCTCATTAGAATCCATAATACCATTATCATTTTTATCTAAGAAAGTTATAACTTTAACTCTAGTACTATCAATACTCTCCAGTGGTTTTCTAATATTTTTTAGATCCACAACTCTATTTATACCAGCAGAGTATCTTTGAGCTCCAGTTTCATCAAAATTAACTTCACTTCTAAACCAGTTATCGTAATCTAAAGTGAATCTAAAGGTAAACTTTTCCTTATACGATTCTGAATATCCAAACTCCAATGAGTAATCAAATATACTAAAGATATTCTTATTCGTAAGTCTTAAAGTTGTTTCTAAATCTTTTCCATCCTCTAGCCAGTAGTTTGTTAGTTGTACATTATATTTTTTAAATCCATTGTAATACATATTAACTTCATAACTATCCTCTTGCTTTAGAGACTTATTATAATCAAAAGTAAATAAAAAATCTTCCCATCCTTTACTGATATTTAATCCAACATTTTCATCATTATCATCTTTTTCATCTATATTGTATTTTGTTTTATTCCACTCATAGTTAATTTGAAAAATTCCTGTTGGATTATATGTAATTGAATATCCCTCTTGAAACTTTTCATCAAAATATTTTCC
>JBOFRT010000077.1:0-1003 GCA_051651165.1 Cetobacterium sp. | reverse complement strand
TTAATACTCTTAAATTGTGATCCATATCTTTAAATAAATATGGTAGTGGTAAAACTGAATACTCCTTTGCAAAACTCTCTAATGGTCCTGCATTAGTTTTTATAATATCAATAGCTCCTGCTTGCATTAGCTCAGTGATTTCTCTTTCTCCACCTAGCTGTCCATTTGGAAATATTAAAACCTCAATCTTTCCATCTGTTTTTTCATTTACTTCCTCTGCAAATTTAACCATTGCTAAATGCACTGGATGACTCTCTGTTAAAGCATGTGCTAACTTTATTTTCTTTGTTGATGCTTCCTCACCCTTACCACATCCTGTTAAAAACACTAGGATTAGAGTTAGAAAACCGATAATTCTTTTCATTGATGCCCCCTGTTGATTATAACGTAACTCCAGATTTAAAGATTGCAATCTCTTGGAATCTGTTTAGTTCGTTGTTTACTTTTCTTCCATTTATTACTTCAATTATATACTCCACAAACTCTTCTAGTAGCTCATCCATTGTAATATCTTCTGATACCAATCTTCCTGCATCAAAATCTATCCATCTTCTTTTCTTATTGTATAATTCACTATTGGTAGAGATTTTTACAGTTGGAACATATCCTCCATATGGATTTCCTCTTCCAGTTGTAAATAAAACCATATGACACTTTGCTGCTGCAAGAGCTGTAGTAGCAACTGAATCATTTCCAGGAGCACTTAAAAGATTTAAACCTTTCTCTTTTAAAATCTCTCCATACTTTAACACATCTATAACTTGTGAAACTCCAGACTTTTGAGTACATCCTAAAGATTTATCCTCTAAAGTTGTAATTCCACCGGCTTTGTTTCCTGGAGATGGATTTTCATATATCTCTTGGTCATTTTTTATAAAATACTCTTTGAAATCATTTATCAGTGATACACACTTTTTAAAGATCTCTTCATTTTTACATCTTTTCATAAGAAGAGTCTCTGCTCCAAACATCTCTGGAACCTCAGTTAAAACTGTTGTTCCAC
>JBOFRT010000076.1:0-4529 GCA_051651165.1 Cetobacterium sp. | reverse complement strand
TTATAAACCCACCGATATCTTCATGTTTTTTTACTATTATCAGTAACATTTTAGATTTTTCTAAAGCTTTTAAAGCATGAGGAATATTTGCAGGCATTAATATCATCTCACCTTTTTTTACTTTGTGACCTATTTTATTTATAGAGATTTCTAACTCTCCATCTAAAACATAAACTAAAGCATCTGCTGGAGCACTATGTTCACTTAACATCTCCTCTTTATCAAAAGCAAAAACAGCTGAATTTAAAGAATTTTTTAAAGCAATCATCATACTATTTATTGTTTTTTCACCATAAGGAACTAAATCCTTTAAATTTATAACTTTATTATAATCCATATTTCTTATTGCATTCATTTTATTTCACCTCAATTTTTTATTAAATAAAAATTAAAACTATCTAAAATGAATTTTACCTGAATCTGAAGATAAAATATGTATCATATGTTACTTTTTTATATAAATAATCTAATTGTATTTTTTACATAGCTCTTTTTCATTAGTAACTTTTAAAACCTAACCCAAAACAATAGAAAATTTTTACAAAATGTGCTATAATATATACTTATATTGAATTTATCGGACAATAAAACGAATAAATTCACATAACAAATCATTATATAATAAGGGGATTTTAAATGCAAAACATTTTACAACAACTTTTAACACCAATGAACATTTTTTTTGGACTTTTTATGCTAGGATTATTTATTTATTCATGTATAAAAATATTTCTAAAACCTAAAGAAAGTACAACTATACCAAACCTAATCGCTGCAATAGGAATAATTGGAACTTTCGCAGGTATTTTTATGGGACTTTTAGATTTTGATACAACTAAATTAGATGATAGTATACCAAAATTATTAGATGGAATGAAAACAGCCTTCGCAACATCTTTAATAGGATTGGTACTTTCGAATATTCTAAAGTGCATACAATCAGGAAATATAAAAAGAGAGGCAAAAAAATTAGGGAAAGATAACAGTGATGTTTCTTTAGAAAAAATAGCTTCACTTATGTTTGATATAAAAGAAACTATTGTAAATAGTAATTTAGAATTAGTTTCATCAATTAGAGATATAAAAGAGAATACAATTAAAGTATCAGAAGAAAATCAAGTTGCAATGAAGTCGCTAGTAGAAGAGCTAGTTGGAGATAAAGAAGAATCTCTTGTGGGACAAATGAAAAATTTAAGAGAAAGTCTTGTTAAAGCTCAAGATGAAGCGCAAAAAAGACTTAATTCTGGACTTGAAAAGATGGGAACTCAGCTTGATAATTTGGTTAAAACAAACAATGCTATTAGTAATGAAATTGAAAGAGGAAACAACGTTCTAATAGATGAGTTTAGAATATTTGCAAAAAATATGGCAGAAAATAATATGAAGGCTTTTACAGAAGCTATTCAAGAATGTATTAGAGATTTAAATAATCAACTTCAGGAACAATTTGGTGAAAACTTTCAACACCTAAATTTAGCTGTTGAAAAGTTATTAGAATGGCAAATTCATTACAAAGAAACAATTGAAAAGACAAATAGAAATCAAGAAGAAATATACACAGGAATGACGATGGCAAAAGATTTAGTAATTGAGATCAATAATAGAAGTCAATCGATTGTAGAGGTTGCAAATAAATTGGGAGATAAAATTATAACTTTTGATACACAACAACAAAACTTAAATAGTTCTATAGAAATTTTAAATAAAATATCTTACGAAGCTAAAGATTTAATTCCAAATATAGATGTTTACTTAAAAGAAATGAAAAACAGAACATTAGAAAGTACAAAAAATATCGAATCGTATATTACAGATGTTGATTCAAAATTATTAGAACATACAGTTTTAGCTACAAATAAAATCACTGACCATGTTGTAACTATTACAGAAAAAAGTATCGTTGAAGTTAATAAATCTTCACTTAATGTGTTGGATAAAATAAATACAGTTAATCAAGAGGCTATTAAAAATATTTCAAAACTTTCTGATTATTTTGAAGAGCAATCATCAGCTAGTATAAATCATATTAATAGTATTCAAGATTCTATGAAATTAACAGCTTCATCACTATTAGAAACTTTAACTAGAGTATCTTCTAATACTTCAAAAAATATAAATGAAAATAATACTCAAATTATTTCAGTTAGAAATGCAATTAATGAATTAACACAAGTCTCAACAGATAACATAAAGAAACAACAAAACGAAATAATAATTGCTTTAAAAGATTTAACAACTGGAGTTAAGGCAACGAGCGAGCTTAATATAAAAGCTATGGAAGATCAAATATCAAGTATTGAAAAAGCTGTAGTTAAATTTGAAAACGAAGGCTTTACTTTGACAAAAAAGATATCAGATAATATTCAAATTATGGTAGAAAATAATAATACAAATCTTCAAACAAGTGTTAACAACTTAAATGAAGCTTTAGGAGCAACATTAAATACATCTCTTCAATCTTTAGGAGAACAATTAGCTGCAGTTTCTGAAAAATTTGTTAGCGATTATACTCCGCTAACATTAGAGCTTCAAAAAGTAGTTAATTTAGCAAAAAGGGTAGGTTAATATAAATGAAAAAATATATTGAAAATGATGATTTCTGGCCATCCATATCGGATTTAATGTCAGGATTAATGATAATATTTATGTTTATAGCTATTGCATTTATGTCACAGGTCGCTAAAGAAAAACAAAGTATGACAGACTTAGCAGAAGATTATAAAAAGGTTAAAATATCTATATATCAGGAGCTTTTTAAAGAGTTTCAAACGGATTTAAATCAATGGAATGCATATATAGACCAAGAAACATTATCTATAAAATTTAGAGAACCAGATATTTTTTTTGAACAAGGAAGTGCTGATCTTAATTATAAATTTAAAGAAATTTTAGATGATTTTTTTCCAAGATATATAGAAATACTAAACTCTGATAAATTTAGTAACGAAATTGAAGAAGTTAGAATAGAAGGGCATACATCAACAGAGTGGACTAGAAATTCTACACCCATGGAATCTTATTTTAAAAATATGGAGTTATCACAAAATAGAACAAGATCAACATTGCACTATGTTATGACTTTAGATTCTATGAGCTCACATGAAAATTTTATGATTGAAAAAGTTACGGCTAATGGATTATCTTATAGTAAAAAAATTGTCGTGAATGGAGTAGAAGATAAAAAAATGTCTAGAAGAGTTGAGTTTAGAATAAGAACTAAAGCTGAACAGAAAATAGATGAAATACTTGCTAAAGGTAATAAGGATAGTGATTTTAAAAATGAAATTAATTAATTTTAATGATTTTTTAGCTTTTAAAAGAATAAGAGAAAAAATGGGGATTCCTAAAGATTATAAGCCTAGTTTTGAAAGTTCTGAAGCTATTTTAAGAGAAATTAAATTTAAGGAAATAAAAACAAAAGGTTTAGATATATCAATAGATGACCTTTATGTTGCTGAAGATAAAACATTGGAACATAAGGATTTTCCAGGACAAAAAATGTTGGTTTACATAAGAGATTTTATGGGAGATTATATAAAAGATGAAAAAGATATGGCTTCTTTCCCAAAATTTCATATCTCTTGGTGTTCAACTTTAGATAAAATGCATAAAAGTCAAAAATACGATAGATATGTTGTAAGTCAAAGAAATGATGGGATTTTTTTATTAAACAAAACAAGTAATGGTAAAGTAGTAAAAAGTGATATCGAGCTTGAGCTTCTTGTATGTAAAAATTGCTTAAGAACTTTAGGATATAAATATTATGGAGCTTCACCTTCTATTAGTGATGAAGTTTTTAATAATTTTACTGTTAAAGAGTTTTTAGATGAGTATAATACAGATATATATATTGAACCAACTCACACATCTATATCCCAACCGTTAAATGAATATTCTAAAGATTGGAGCAAGATTAGTTATACCTATAAACAAAGCAAGAGATTTATTTGCCAAGATTGTGGAAAAGATTGCTCAAAAGACACAAATGAACTGCATGTTCATCATATAGATGGAGTAAAGTCAAATAATAAAGCATCTAACTTAGAAGTTGTTTGTATAAAATGTCACTCTAAAAAACCTATGCATGGACATATGTTAACTAACCCAAATTTTAAAAAATATTTTTAAAGTTTATATAAAACTTGAAGATGACTCTAAATATCCCCTACTTACATCATGTTTAAGTAGGGGGTATTTTTATATATTTATTTCCATATAATATCAGGACTTTTCCTAGGTACAGTTCTAAAATATTTTACATTTGGATAACCAATAGCCATACAAGAAACTATATTTTGATTCCCATTAATTCCTAAAAACTCTTTTATACTAGAATCTCTTTCACAAGCTCTTACAAGAAACCCACTAAAAACCGATCCTAATCCAAGTATATCAGTCATAAGTTTCATATTAGCTGAAGCTATCCCCGCATTTAGAGAATGCTCTGATGTAACTATTATTAAAATTGGTGCTTTGTAGAATAGTCTATCATTTCCTAAAGGATTTGAAATATAATCGTTATACATTTC
>JBOFRT010000075.1:0-1295 GCA_051651165.1 Cetobacterium sp. | reverse complement strand
GAATTCCTAACACTTATGCTATGTTTACAATAAGACAAAAAGTACTAAAGCCTTGTATGGAGCAATTAGGTCAGTATTTTGAAGGGTTAATTCTTGAAGAAATAAAAGTTGGAAGAAATGTTTCAAGTTTAAAATTTATTTGGAATAAAAAAGAAAAGCGTAAAATAAAGATATCGAAGTCAAAAACGTTTTTGGGAGAAGAAGATTATCAAAAACATTTAGAAAAACAACAACAAAATGATATAGAATCACTAGAAGAGTTAAAAAATGAAAGAGTTACTATAACTAAGCAGAAGTATGAAAAGTTATACTCTCAATATTTAGAGAAATATGATGCTAAAGATAATCCAATCATGAAAAAAACTTTTGATATGGCTAATTTAAAAAAATATAAAATTATAGATTAAAATTAAGAAAAGGTGAAAACAAAAATGGAGTTTATAAAAAAATTTGGAAGAGATCCAAATAAACAAAAAAAGAAAATCTATTTAGATGAGAGTTTCTTTTCAAATATTATGAAAATTGAAACTACTGGATATAGTCTTATAATTTCTTATTTTGATAAAAAAAAGATAGAAATATATTTCTCTTATGAGTATAGACAAATGAGGTATAGTATGGGAGTTGATGAAGAACTATCGGAGGAAGACCTTGAAAAAATATTACTGACATATTCTCAGGAAGCTAGAAAAGAAATTTGTGGGATTTTATATGACAAATATTATATACCAACTGGTAGAAGTAGCATAATTTCTCAAAAAACAAACTTTTTTAGATGGCTAAAAGATGATAGAAGTGACGAGATTTATTATAATCCAGAGTTTTATAAAAAAGTAAGTGGATTTGTTATAGGTAGATAGTTTTATACATGTAATATAGGTGTAATATACTATAAAAAATACTTGAAGATTCTAAAAATTATTTGATATAATAAACACAAGTTACAGGTTTAAAGTTAAACAAACCAAAAGACATAGAGGGATTATCCCTCTTTTTATTTTTTAGTTGATTTTTGATTAAGAAAGGTTTATAATTCAATTAACGATTAGAAAAAGTGGATACACTATAAATAGAAAAAGAGAAAGGAAACCGAGACCTTTCTCTTTTTATTTTTTGTAACTAATGTTATACTGTAAAAGCGGTTAACTCTTAAGAAGACCAGCCTTTCAATGAAAGGGGGTGTATTCATGTTAAAAATTCTAATCGTTATAGTTTTCTTTATCCTTGCTAAAAATCTTTACTAGGAAAGAGATAACCGTTTTAGTTTGTTGGAACTCGGAACTCTAACAGGCGGA
>JBOFRT010000074.1:0-8380 GCA_051651165.1 Cetobacterium sp. | reverse complement strand
GAAATATTTTAGCTCCTGGATAATCTTTTAAGATATTTTGTATCTGCCTTTCTATACTTTGAGTTTTTGTAGATATTCTGCAATAACCATATATTTTACCCATTCTTATCATCTCCAATTGTTCAAAATTGACGTTCGTTATTTTTTATACTCTAATCATACATCAAACAAAAATAAAAGTCAACAAGTTTTGGTACTTTTTTATATACATCATTTTTAATACTCTTATCATTGTAATTTATTTTATTGTTTTTTTGTTTTTTTGGTTTTTTGGAGAGGGATATGGATATATTTTTAATTTTTATGTAAATTCATTCCTAAAATCATTTTTAAAATCAATTTTAAGCCGATATTTGCACCAAATTTAGTGCGAGGCAACCTTTTTTCGTGTATTTTATCATCTTTAGTTTTTGACACCCCTTAAAATCCATTTTAGAGCTTTTTAGTTTTTTGGTAAATCGGCTGAAATTATTGCCGATTAATTTTTTAAAAAATACTGAAGTTTTTTTAAGTAGTACTACAGTTTTTTAGCTAGCGCCCAAATGGTGCCGTTTGGTGCCTTTTTACTGTCCGACCTCGTCCGTATTGGTTTGTATTTTTTTATGTTAGGTTTTGTTAGGTTCTAAGTAGTTCGGTTTGGTTCGCCTTTGTATTGGTTTGTATTGGTCTAGGTGTTCCATTTTGCTCCGATTTACCTTAACATTTCTTAACATTGTACAACGGTTTATATTAGGAACGTTCCAATCAACGTTCCAATATTTCCAATTGTAGTACAACAGTTTTTTAGTTTGTAGTACTACACTTTGTACTACATTTCCATAATAGAAAAAAAAGTAAGGTTTAGTAAGGTTTATATATATAATTTTTTTGACAGGTTTTGACAGGTTCTTAACAATAAAAAAAAGAGGTTTTACCCTCTATATTTTTAACTCTCGCTTGGATATATTTTTTTTATCTCGTCAAAAATCTCCCTCATCATCATCTTATCTAGTTCGACTTTTGAGGTAACTATTTTAAAATGAGTTTCGTAATCTTCGTCTTTTACTCCTGCTATAGAGCCAATTTTGATTAATTTTATAAACTTATCTCTAAGTATGTTTTCTAAATTATCATTTGCTGAATTGTCAACAACGTTCCTAATCTCTTTTTCGATAATTCCACTTAAGCCCTCTATTATCACTTTTTCATTTACCATATTATTTCCCACCTTTTTTTAATTTTTCTAGTTCCATACTAGCTTTAAGTAGTTGTTTATATTCTACTCTTGTGATTGTTACCAGTTCTTCTTTTTTCTTCATTCCCTCTCCTATCCTCATATTCTTTTATTTACTTTTTTAATTTTTTTATAATTGTTATCCACTTTTTTCCACGCACTTAACTGTTTCCCGTTATCCGTTTTATGATTTTTTTTCTTCAATTTCTTTCATCTCCTGGAATACTAAATCAGTGTAAGCTCCCTCAAAATATCTTTTTGCACTTTCAATTTTATGAATTTGCATTCTCATGAAGTCAAACTTGCCTATTTTGTTCTCACTTCTTAGAGTTTGAAATTCTTTTTCAAGTGGTTTTTCTATGTTTTGGATTTCTGTTTCTGTTGCTGCTGCTATTTGCTCAACTTTAGCCATAAATTTCAGAAATTCTTTATTTAGTTTTTTATAATTTTTTTCTAGGATCTCTTCTTCTTGTGCCCATTCTTTGTTTTTTTGCTCTCTAATTGTTTCGATAATCTTTTCTTCATTTTTCCCAAAGTTTTCCAAGACTCTTTCAATTTTAGCAATTTTTTCAACTGTTCGATTTATTTCATTGTCAATTTTGTCAAATTCCTCTATACTTACCACATTTTCAATTTTTTCTTGTAGATGATTATATTTTTCCTTTTCCAATTCTAGCTCTTGTTTATATTCTGCTCTTTTTCTCATTAATTGTTTTACATTTTCCATTTTATCCCCCTTGAATTTACTTAAATTTTTTTCTTTTTTTAGCTTTATATTTCCCTAGCATTTCCTTAGCTTCTTCCAATGTTTCAGCAACTCCCACACCATAGAGTTTATTGCTAATTTTTGCATTTACTAGAAATGAATTTGAATATTTTGATTTTTTAATTTCCGATTTTTCAAATTTTACATTATCGAACATTTACACCGTTCCCCCTTTATTATCCTTATCCCTTACAATGAATCCTTTGTCATTCTTTTCAACCAACTCCAAGCCCAGCTCCTGGAATATCTCACTAGAAAAGTGTTCCATTTTATATTCTGCTATCCAATTAAAATATCTATCTTTCTTTAGGTGTTCCCTTATGTCAAAGGTTGCGTATTCCAAGCCATTTATCATACAATAGATAAGGCTATAACTTTCTTGAATGCACTCTATAATTTCCCTATCTGTTGTAGGTTTTGTGATTTCTGATATGTTGAATTTTTGTTGAAATATATTTTCAATTGCATTTTCCAACAACGCAAGTTGCTTTTTAATTGGTTTTGGTGTTAATAGATTATAATATAGCTCTAGTGTTTCTTTAATTTCTTTGTTCTTCATGTTACCCCCTTAAATTGCTATTCTCTAGCCAAGTGTTTATCCAATTTAACGCCATTTCATAATCTTTCTTTTTCAAATCTCCATACGACCCAACACTAAATTTATATCTTAGGTCCTTGTGTAGGTTAGAATATAACATTCTCTTTTCAATTCTCTCTCCTAAATCACTATAACGAGCATATACCCTTTTACTTATAGCTTTTTGAATCATTCCCCTTTGGTATGTTTCAATTGTAATTTGATTTTCAATTTTATTTTCTAACTCGTTTATTCTTTGTTGGTGTTGGCTAGATAGTTCTAACAGGTTTCTAGTGGCTAATAGTATATTTTTAGCCTCATCATAATTGTTATCTACAACTTTTACCTCTTGTTTTCTCCAAGCTCTTAGAAAGGCTTTTAATGAGGCTCTTATCTCTTTAGCAATTCTTTTTCGTGAAGTGAATAATATTTCATATACACCATACTCTGTAACAAATATTGCAACTTGATTTCCCCCAAGGGTATCAACATTACTTAGTACCTTTTCAGTACCGTCATCTAAGTTCCTAACCATTTCAGATACGTTAGTATGTCCAATCCAATCGGCTATTGATTTTGCAAGAAATAACGGTTTCTCTTTACTACCATAAATCTCTAAAACTTTTCCTAATATATTAACTTTTTCAATTATTTTAACTTCCATTTTATCCCCCTATTATAAATCCTAGAAATATTTACTTAAATCAAAATCAACAATTTCCCTCAACGTCATCTCACTAAAGTCTAATTTTCGCACCTTATCCAACTTGTCCAAATATTCCCTTAATCTCGTTTTATCTCGTCTATAGGCGAGTTTGATTTTATATTTAAACTCTCGTTCTTGTTCATCTAAGACAACTCCAACTATCTCCAAGAGCCTTTTTGTTTTAGTTTCTAAGGAAAAGTTCAATTTACTTGTTCTTTTACGACCTGAATAGCTCGCATACTTCGACCACTTTTTAAGAGCTGCGTCTAATTCTTCATGTGTTATATTTTCAATTTCCATTATCATCACAACCTTTCATATTTCACTCTAAGCACTTTTTATATTTTTTATATTTATAAAAATATATAGAATTCTATATACCCCAATCCAACCATTGATTTTACTACAAACTACCCTTTTCAAGTCCCTAACCTATAAGGACCTGGAATTAAATTTCTTTTATCATTTTTTCTATTAACTCAACCGTAATTTTAGAATATCTATTAGTAGTTTATATTTATATTTAGTGTTATTTTATTTTTTATAATCTAAATTCTAGATTGACACTTTTTTTCTAGGTTTTATTGACTTAGATTTTGATTTTACCGACAATACGACCCTACTTTTTTATAGTTTTACATCAATAACTTTTGTTATTTTATTTCTTATTTTTGCTATTAATTCAAAAGTTGGAATAGAGTATCTATTTTTTCTTCCTAGCACTTTTTCCCAAACATCTAATATTTCAATTAAAAAATCTATAACAGGTTTCTCTTTTAACTCTTTTGATAACTTCAGTTTGTCTATAGCTCGTGAATCCAATACAACTTCAATTCTTATTTTAATCTTAAATTCATCAGGGAAAGCCTACCCTTTAATCTATACCCCAACGACCCTTTACAAAAAACCTTTCATTTCCCTCTCTCCTAGAGTGTTTTGAGCTACTTTTTTTTAAAAACTTTTTTTTCATTTAGGCACCATACAAGGTGCTTTTTTGTTAATTTTTTAATGTTAATTTTAGGTTTTTTTCTATATCTTTTATGAATTTTTTCAACTCGTTTTTAGTTACAAAATTTAAAGTTTCTGTTCTCGTCTTTCTGAAATTCTCAACAAACTTTTTATACCCAATCTTTAAGCCAGCTTTAGCCATTAACCCTTTTAATATGTCCGAGGTCATTATGTAGCCTTGACTATCTGCAAATGCTACAAACTCGCTAAATGTTCTGTACTTCTTGCCTATGGTGTTATGGTGTAAGTAAGCCAATCTCTCAATATAAACTTCTTCCACTTTTTCAACCAACTTATCCAACCCTTTCAAATCTTCCAAAATTCCTTTGATTTCATTCTCTATTTTTTCTTTATCCTCAAAACCATTCCTGATGTCCTTAGATTTAAACTCTATCCTCATATTTGCTATTCTGTTCTTATCGTTGCAATTATATATCGTGATTTCTAACCTTTTGGTTTTTATTTTTAAGTTCCCTTGTTCTTCTATGCCCTTTTTAGTATTAAATACATCTTCTATTCTTATTTTTTTAACAATAGCTAGACAACCCAGAAGCAACCTTGACAAATTCAAATTATCTTCAAATTTATCCCTAAAGTCTGTACTCATATCCACTCTTACAATTCTCCATTCTTTACATTCTAATTTTTCAGCTACCCACTTCACACATTCTAAAGCTTGGCTAAGCTCTGACAATTCATTGTTAGGTCTAATAACTACCCTTGTATTATTGTCATCTGTATAAGTAGTTTTATCATCTAAGACAACCCTCATTTCTTTCAATTCCTCTTTATAGTTCCCAATAAATTCAACTTCTATGGTGTCTATACCACCTTTTATAACTTCCATAGCTACAACTCAACCCCATGCTCTTGAATCTCATCTATCATTTTTTTAAGAGCCACTTCGACCAAACTTCTTTGAGTTATGCCGACTTTTTTCGCCGTTCTTTTTAGATCTCCGACCAATTTCGTTTCCAAGCTAAAAGCCACCATTTTTCTTTCTTCAATTTTTTTCTTAAACATAGCTTAAACCCCCTTAATTTTTTTCTTAATTTTTTTATAGTTCTAATATCTAAAAAAATATAATCACGCACTTTTCACTCCTAGAAAAAGCGTTACTGTCAGATGTAACGTTTTTGAGTTTTTTTCTAAAAAATAAATTTTATTTTTCTGAAAAGTGCCTTCCAACCCTTGTTTTCACTATGTTTTAAATTTTTTAAATTTTTTCATAAAAAAAATACCTCCAACTAATAGAGGTATTTTCCAATTATCTACTTTTTGCAACCTGGAACAAGAATTTTTCGTAATGCCCACCCTATAAAATATAGAGTATTATCAATTTTTTATTGATTTTAAGTGTTTTTTCTTATATTATTAGGTTATTAATAAACGGTTTCAAACTGTTTATATAGCAAAAGTAGAGTATTCCCAGGGGATATATTATAAGTTCGTTCCGACCAAGAAAAGAAACTTGTAATATAAATTGGTTGATACTCTATTTTTTATTTTTTGCATTTTTATTTTTTTCTTTTGTCCTCTCTCCTAATCGGAGAGGGAAAAGCCTTGTATTTATTGACTTTATAGCCCTATGTTTAATTGCTCTTACATAGCTTTTAAATTGATTTTTTTTAGCCATATATTCAACCGAAAACATTTTTAAACTCTTTTAAAATCAATTATACGAGGTCATTTTTATTCATTTCTTCTACTAAGGAAAATTCCTTTAAGTTTATTGCCGTTTTTGTCTAAAAGTTTATCTCCTGGAATATCCTCAACTGTATATATTTTAGTTTGGATATACTCTTGTTGTTCAAACTCTATAACCTCGTATTTAATTTTATTCATGATGTCAAACAGTTTACGATTAATTGGTGTAGGCTCTTGTTTAATATCTACCAGGTATTTTTTATATAATTCTTCATAATCAACTTTAGATATTTTAATTTTTTCTACTTTTTCCACTTGATCCATTGAATTATTTTCTTTTTGGACTTCTTCAAACTGTTTGTTATGTTCCTCTAAATCCTTTTCCCCTAGGAATTGTTTTTTATTTGGATTTTGTTGAGATTGTTTTTTTAATGACTCCTTTTTTAAACGGTTTACAATTAGCTTGACTTCACTCCATTTTCTAGCATTTGGGAAAAATTCCCAACTCAATTTTAAACCATTATGCTTTTCAAGTTCTTTTTTTGCTTGTTCTAATACATATTTTTTTATATCATTATTCCTATATTTTTCAGAATATCCCAATAACTCTTTAAATTTTTCTTGGCTCATTCCAGGTATTTCAGTCGGTTTATATCTGTTGTATAAATCTAATATAATTTTACTATATTTACTTTTCAAAGGTTTATATTCCATTAAATCTGCTATATGATAATATGGTTTCTTTTCATCAAACATAATTTCAATTAAAAAAGGAGATAGAGCAACCCTTAATATATTATTTTCTAGAACTTGAAACCCTGCTAATATAGGTACATTTGAATAATATTTCTTGTCATATGTTTCAAATTTTAGATTATTTATTTTTTCTAACTCATTTATTATCTGTAAATGATCACTCGTTCTATTCATTCCTATTTCTTTTTTTAACTGAATTATGTCCAGCTCAAAAATCCCTTTATTTCTATTTTCTTTATAAATTTCTATAGCATTTTTATAGATATAATCTAGTGTTTTTCTAGCATAAATAGAAAGATTATTGCCCCTTAAACTTACCAACTCATTTCTTTTCATGAATTTATTTCTCTTCATTAAAAACCACCTCAAAAGAAATATACCACACAGTAAACAAGAAGTCAATTCCATTACTTGTTTTTTGTCGTTTTAACTTGTAGTTTTGTCGTTTTAACTTGTAGTTTTTGTCGTTTTAACTTGTAGTTTTGTCGTTTTAACTTGTAGTTTATATAATCTAACCCTTGATTTCATTGAGCTAAAACACACCGTAATATTATAAATAATAATATAAATATATAAATAGAAAAATTATAAATTTTACTGTAAAAAAAAAGAGTGAAAAAATCACTCTAAGTTTTATTTTTCCAACTCCATTTTAATCTTTTGAATAATATCAACTTTATACTTTTCAACTCTATTTTCCAATATAAAAAAATCTACATCAGCATAACTATGATTAGGACATTCTTTTAAATTTTTAAAGATCTCTAATTCTAAATCATTTTTTTCTTTCTGTTCCAAGTACTCCATCAGAGCCTTAGTTCCATACTCTACCTCGTAATCAAAGCCATTTAAATCATTTGGGAACTCAATCTCCCTTAAATTCTCGTGTACAGTATCAATCATTAAATCTGTTACATCTACAACACAACAACAATTTTTATCAAAATACTTAATTTCTTTTAATGCTCCTGGAATATCTCCATTATCTAATTTTTGTTTTAAAACTGTTTCGTCAATTTCACTATATCTACTCTCATTAACTTTGTTTTTAAAAGCTATTTCAATGCTCTCTAATATATTTTCTCTAATCACAATACCAACTCCCTTTTTTTAGTTAAATTATAATAATACAAGGCAAGTTGCCCGTCAATGATTTTAGTAAAAATTTCGCTGCCTACTTTTCCAGGATATTTGATTATATTCATTTCAAGGATCTAATTATATTTGGTCAGAATGCACGCTTAACAGTTTCTCTTTTTTGCTACGCAAATTCGAGCAAACTAGCGTGTTTTTGACTTGTTCCAAGTGTCTACGACTACATAAAAAAAAGAGTGAATTAATCACTCTAAGTTTTATTTTTTATTCTTAATAACTTTTTTCATAGTTGTCAGCATTTCTTCATCAACAATAGCTTTTCCCGTTAAACTGTTTAAATATTCTGAAACCGTTTGTAATACTTCGTATTGGCTCATACCATTATTGTGCACCTTGCATAAACTCTCTGTTAAAATTCTTTTGTTTTCTAAATTGTTCATTTTTATCCTCCTAAATATTTTTATTTTTTAATAATCTATTGATTAATCAATAATTCTTTTTTGTATTTATAATAACTATTCCTAGAAATTTTTAAAACATCTTCCATAATTTCCTTATCTTGCATTTGTCCACCAAAATCTTTAGAGTATTTTAATATCTTTTCTTTTGCCT
>JBOFRT010000073.1:0-2114 GCA_051651165.1 Cetobacterium sp. | reverse complement strand
TTTGATAATATAAAAAACTTAAAAGGAATGTATTTTGAAATTTATTTAAGTGATCATAAATATGAGTTTACTGAAAAAAAAGTTAGAGTTAAAACTTTGGTTGATGAAATTTATAAATTGATATCTTTTGAAGAAGGTTGTAGTGCTTATGACAATATAATTTTTAATAAGCAACAAACTGAGAATGGGGATTTTGTAGATGTTGGGTTTATTCCTAGAGAGGACAGACAAAAGATACATGAAGAGAGTTGTGACTACAATAAGAAAATTGAAAAAATATTAAAAGATAGAGAAATTGATTTTGCTATTTTAGGAGAAAAAATAACTAGAGGAAATTATTTAGTTGAAGGAGTTTCTTTAAATGAATATAATTTAATAAAGGGAATAGAAGTACAGATATACAAGGAATTAAGATATATATTAAGTGTATTTTCAGTTGATGCAAAATTAGAATTTGTTGACAAAATAACACGAGAGTTATTATTAAAATTAGAAGAGGTAATACAAAATAATAATCTTTCAGATATGAGTGTGTTTCAAATGAAAGATATAGCAAATAAGTAAAAAACGACTATATATTATATAAGTGATAGTCCAAAGTATAGTATTCAAAGGAGGTCACTTATGGATATAAAAAAATTAAAAGAAGAGTTAGAGAAGCCCTTTAATAATGAAGAGTTAGAGTTTAGAGTTGGAGCTACTAGTTCAGATAAAACAAAAGGATTGGCTTTAGCTTATGTTCAAGTTAGAAGCATTCAAAATAGACTTGATGAGGTTGTAGGTATAAATAATTGGAGAGTCTCTTATAAAGAGATAACAGGAGGGTTTATTGCAACTTTAGAAATAAGAATAAATAGCGAGTGGATAGCTAAAGAAGATGGTTCTGGAGTTACAGATTATGAATCTATAAAGGGTGGAATTAGTTGTGCATTTAAAAGGGTTGCTTCTATTTGGGGAATAGGTCGGTATTTATATGAAGTTGAAAGTAAATGGTATTCTATTGAACAAAGAGGGAAAAGTTATGTATTTAAAGAAAATCCAAAATTAACTTTAAATCAAACTTCTTCAATAGAGAATGAAGAGAATTTGCCAAAAGAGTTAAAAGCTAAAAATATTCAGTTAACCTTTGGAAAATATAGCGGTAAAACTTTGGGAGAAATATTAAAGGCAAATAAAGAGTATTTGTTATATTTAATTACGAATTGTAAAGATACGAAAATAGTTAATGCATGTAAGTATTTAGTAAAACATAATGAAATAGTATAAATTGAACCTCTGGTAATTCCAGAGGTTTTTTATTTAGGAGGAGTTAAGATGAAAGCATATGAGATAGTTAATGGAATGATTGATACATTAGATATATTTTTAGAATCAGATCAAAATGAGAGTGATAGTGAAAATTATGAATATATTATGAATTTTCTAAGAGATGAATTAGAAAATAAAAGTAGCAATATTATTAAATATATTAGAAATTTATCTTTAGAAATAGAAGTGTTATCACAAGAAGAAGAACGTTTAGAGAAGCTTAGAAAACAAAAGGAGAAGAAAGTAAGTGATTTGAAGAAGTATTTAGTTGTAATATTAACTAATTTAGAGAAAAATAAAATTGAAACAGATTTAGGATGTGTCGCACTTAGAAAAAGTGTATCTGTTGCGATTGATAACTTAGAACTTATTCCCAAAAAATATATTCAGAAGAAAATAGAATTGGTTCCAGACAAGAGAGCTTTATCTGAAATTTTGAAGCAAGGAAAGCTTATAAAGGGAACTCATCTGGAGTCAAAGTATAGCTTGCAGATTAGATAGGCTTTAAATTCAATTATACGCAGTTTAGGAGGGTTTTAGATGTATGTTGTGAATGTATATAATGGTGTTTATCAATTAGAATTTAGAGGTTTCTTCGATAATTTTGATGACGCAATGGAAGAGTTTCAAAAGGCAGAAAAAGAATATATGAATCAATTTGAGTATGAAGTAGGAACGACAGACTATAATCACGAATTAGAGAATTTTATATTTAATAGTAGAATAGAAAAGGTTTAGTTATCAAGTTAGAAATTATAATATTCAAGATATATATTTATGAATGCAGAATGATATTAGTTAGAATA
>JBOFRT010000072.1:0-1813 GCA_051651165.1 Cetobacterium sp. | reverse complement strand
ACATAGCAATAGGTAAGGATTTGAAGTTATCTCCACCTTTTCCCCTGCTCCACACCGTGCATGCAACTTTCACCGCACACGGCGTTCCATCATAATTTTAAATTTTATTTATATTTAGAAATTGTTTTTAATATTCTTGCATAATTTTCATTGTCTTTATAGTAATCCTCTCTATTTTCACTTTTCAGGAAGGTTTTGAATGAAGAATCTAGTAGCATTAAATTTTCAGGATCATCGCTTCCTCCATGTTCTTTTGGGATTATCCTATGAACATAAAAGTTGTCGTTTCCCGCTATATATTTCCCTGTTACTTCGCAAGTTGAGTTTCTTTGATGTCTTAGAATAGCTCTTATTTGAGCGTCTTCGATTTCAGTTATCTCAATTTGTTTTTTCTCTTTCTGTACTCTCTTTTTCGCTGAAAATAGTTTAGGTATTTTAAACTTTATAGCTTGTAGCGTGAAAATTGTGGTTTCTGCTACGTTCCATACTTTAAAGTTATACCCTTTATAGCGGAGTTTGTATTTCTTATCCTTTTCATCAGAAGGTTTCCCTATTCTGTTCATTAAGGATTTATTAACTATATAGCCAATTTTACTGAAATCTATACTTACCATTGTTGCCATGCGATAATAATTTTGGATTCCGAGTATTACTGAATTAAATTTTAAGACTTGAAGGGCTGTACGTCTTTTTTGAAGCTCTATTATCTCTTGTTTGATTGAGATTTGGATAGCTTTTCTTGCTTTATCAGATACATATGACCTAGCAGTTAATCTTTTCCTATTCTTAATAGCTTTAAATTTTATTCCTAAAAAGATACTGTACTCTTTTCTTAGATTTACTATTTTTGATTTCTTTTCTGAAACTTCTAGTTTCAATCTATCTTTCAAGAATATTTTAACTAGTTTGAACATCTTTTCCGCAGAACCTCTATCTCTACAAAAGAGTTTAAAGTCATCTGCGTATCTAACAATTCTAACTTCAGTTAAGTTTGTATCTCTGAGAGCTCTCTCTTTATTTCCAAGAGTGGAATATTCTCCTCTAGTTTTTATTCCCGACCATTGTTTATGTATCCACCAATCCAGTTCGTTTAAAACGATGTTGGCTAGGAGTGGGGAGAGAATTCCTCCTTGCGGAGTTCCCTTTTTGGATTGAATAATTTCTTTGTTTTGTAATACAGTTTCTACTTTCAACATACATTTTATTATTGATAAAGTTTTCTTGTCGATAGATTTGAATCGTTGAAGTTGTTTTATCAACTTTTTATGATTTATATTATCAAAAAATCCTTTTATATCAATATCTACAACAAAATGTAATTTAGCTATATTTACCATGTGATAACAAGTTGCTATCGCATGTTCTGCACTACGTTCTGGTCTAAATCCAAAGGAATTTTTATGGAAACTCTTTTCAACTATCGGTTCTAAAATTTGTTTAAAACATAGTTGTACTAGTCTATCATATATATTTGGTATTCCTAGGGGTCTAAACTCTCCATCTCCTTTTGGTATCTCTACTCTTTTAACCATTCCTGGTGTATATCTGCCCTTTAAATCATATTTAATTCGTTTTACTATTTCATCTTTAATTTTTATTATATCGCTTATGGTTTCGCCATTCACTCCAGGAGTTTTACTTCCCTTATTACTTTTCAGCGTGTGAATCGCTCTGTAAATATTTGATTCATCAATTACGCAGTCTATTAAACTCATAGATTGTACGCCTCCCTCTTCCTAAGAATTAGGAAACTTTATTTTCTTGGTTTACGACCATTCATCTATTAATTCTAAATTAAAACAATTTTAAAATT
>JBOFRT010000071.1:0-1364 GCA_051651165.1 Cetobacterium sp. | reverse complement strand
GGAGCGTATTGCCACTGTTTTATTTCAATTATTTATCGGTTGGATAAGTTTTCAAACTTTTATCTCACGCAAGATTATGAGAATAAAACTAGGTGGATATCACAGTTCTATTTATTAAAATCGAGGTGAAATTATGATTTATGTAGGTATTGATATTGCAAAGAAAAAACATTTTGCTTCTGTCATGAATTCTGACGGAGAAGTTCTTGTAGAAGCATTCTCATTCAATAATGATCAGGTTGGATTCTCTTTACTTTTATCTAAAATATCTTCTTTTGAAAAGAAAGATGTAGTTATTGGACTAGAATCTACTGCTCATTACGGAGAAAACCTCATATTCTTTCTATTTTCTTTAGGGTACAAAGTAGGAATAATCAATCCTTTACAAACCTCAAATCTTAGAAAAACTAATATTAGAAAGACTAAGACAGACAAAGTTGATACTTACTTGATAATCAAAACTTTAATGATTGGTGAGCATCACTACCTGACATCGCGTGATATTACAAATTTAGAGCTGAAATCTTATTGTAGATTCAGACAAAACCTAGTTAAATCACGTACAAAAGCTAAGATTCAGCTAGTGGCTTATCTTGATCAATTATTTCCAGAGCTTCAATATTTTTTTAAATCTGGAATTCATATTAAAGCTTGTTATACGTTATTAAAAGAGTTTACTACTCCTAAAGCTATTTCAGAAGCACACCTTACACGCCTTACATCGCTATTATCTAAAGCCTCAAAAGGTCATTTTGGTAAGGATAAAGCGAAAGAGCTAAAGGAGCTAGCAAAACTCTCTGTGGGCATTGAAAACAAAGCCCTATCTGTTCAAGTAACTCATGCTATAGAGCAAATTGAATTATACAGTAAACAGATTGTAGAAGTTGAAGAAAACATTGAGAAATCAATGGAAACTATCAACTCTGTTATTAAAAGTATCCCAGGAGTAGGAACTCTTAACGGTGCTATGATCATCAGTGAAATTGGAGATATTAAACGTTTTTCTCATCCTTCTAAGCTACTTGCGTATGCTGGACTTGATCCTTCCGTCAATCAATCAGGCAACTTTGTAGCTAAGAAAACTAGAATGTCAAAACGAGGCTCAAAAACACTGAGATATGCCTTGATTAATGCAGCATTTAATGTTTCACTCAACAATAAAATCTTCAAAGATTACTACGACCTAAAAATATCACAAGGACGTACACACTTCTGTGCACTAGGGCATGTTGCCCATAAATTAGTCCGCGTAATCTTTAAATTGTTGAGCACAAATACAGAGTTTAAAACCGCATAGTTTAAGTACAACTTAAAAAAGTAAAAAAGTTTCTATGATAGGATGCTTTTTTAAGCTCGCACTATTT
>JBOFRT010000070.1:0-1070 GCA_051651165.1 Cetobacterium sp. | reverse complement strand
TATCAACTTGTTCTCTTTCATTTTTTATTTGATTCTCTATTTTATTAGCATTCGATAGTTTTTTATCATACTCAGCTTGAAGTCTATTCACTTCATTTTTAAGCTTGTTATACTCTCTTGCTGCTCCCTTTGAACCTCTACCACCTTTTTGTATCTTCTCATCTAATTGTTCCATTTTAGCTTTAGAACTATTTATTGTTCTTCCTAACGTTTCTAATTCTGTTTTCATTGGCTTTAATGCTGCAGTGGAAGAACTAATTGACTTCATATATTTTTGAAGTGTTGCTGTATTTTGTTTCTGAGATGTATTAATTTTTTCTATTGCAGCATTTAGTCCAATTACAGCCTCTGAAGCTTTTGAAAAGCTACTTCCGAAACCACTTTTTAGATTTGCTCCAATACCGAAGGTTAACTTCTGTTCTTTCATACTCACCTCCTAAGAGAGCCCAGGAACATTCCTGAGCTCTTTTTATTTTTTATTCTTCATTTCTAAAAGATCATATATACTTCCAAACCAATCATCTAATTCATATAGAGGCATTTCCAAAAATTTATCCATGCTCCCTCCACATTCTTTTGCTGCTATTATTGATGACTTTCTAAAAAACTCTGTATCAAGCCGTTCAATCCCGTACCATTGTAAAAACCCTTAATCACATCTGTCATAGCTATAAAATCTTCTCCAGATAGTTTCTCTTGTAACTCATCAGCTCTTACACCCAACATTTTAGCTGCTACAACTGATAAATATGCTCTTGAATCCTCCATTGCTCCCGAAGGAAATACTCCACCTGTTACTAAGAACTCTTTTTCAGCTCTAATTATAACGTCTGCTGTAAACTTTTCTTTTGTTAACTCCAGCTCTTTTATTTCTTCCTCTTCTTTGCTATTGTTAAGTTTTAATTTTATCGATTTTTTTAACTCCATTTATTCCTCCTATTTTCCTAAAGCTGCTCTTACTTCTGCTAAGTAATCTTTTCCATCAACCATAAATACCATATTGAGTTTATCTATTTCTACAGTTGTTTTTCCACCTATGTCAACTTTTAAGTATTCACATGTAAACTCTC
>JBOFRT010000069.1:0-1341 GCA_051651165.1 Cetobacterium sp. | reverse complement strand
ACAAGAAGTTTTGTAAACTCCTCTTTTGAATTACATCTCATCACTATTGCTGCCATTCCTGCCATTCTTGAAACTGTATGTTGATGTGATGCATAACCTGAAATATAATAAAAATTTTCAGGTGAAGAGATTATTACATAATCAATATCTTTTGATATATATTTTCTAAATTGTTTTTCTGTATTTCTCATTAAAATACCTCCTCATTTTATACTAAAGGAAAAGCTCCTGGTCCTAGTGGTAATCCCAATATATACCAGATTGCAAGTAGCAGTGTCCATCCTATTAAAAATGCTAAAGAATACGGAACCATTGTTGATACTAAAGTTCCCATACCTGCTTCGTCATCATATTTTTGAGCAAATGCCACTATCAATGGAAAAAATGGCATAAGTGGTGAAATTATATTAGTACTTGAATCTCCTATTCTATAAGCCATTTGAGTTAATTCTGGAGAAAGACCAACCTTATAAAACATAGGAACAAAAATCGGAGCCATTAACGCCCATTTAGCTGTATCTACCGCCATAAATAAATTAATAATTGCAGTAAATATCACAAATGTAATTATTAGTGGCAATCCTACAAACCCAGTTTTTTCAAGTAATTCTGCACCTTTCACCGAAATAATCGTCCCTAAGTTAGAGTATGTAAAAAATGCTACAAACTGACCTGCAAAAAATATCAAAACAAAAAATCCTGAAAGTCCTGATATACTTTTAGTCATTAGATCTATTATATCTTTATCGCTTTTCAATTTCCCTGATCCTATTCCAAAAAATATTCCTGGAATTAAAAAGAACAGCATCATAAAGAAAATTATTCCACTCATAAATGGTGACTGCATTATTGACCCTGTTTGTGGGTTTCTTAAAATTGAATTTCGAGGTAAAACCATTGCTAAAACAACAACTATGTAAATTAAAAATGAGATTAAAGCCCATCTAGTTCCTTTATGTTCTGCCTCTGTTATATCATTAGTATGTATAAATTTAGAATAATCATATTCTGGTAATCTTGGCTCAACTACTTTTTCTGTTATAAAACCACCTATAAAAGTTATTACTACAGTTGAAACAACAGAAAAATACCAATTTCCCGTTGGATGAACTATGTAATTTGGATTAATCATAGCCATTGCTTGTGTAGAAATTCCTGCAAATACAGGGTCATTCGTTCCTAGCAATATATTGGCACTCCATCCTCCAGATACTCCAGCAAATGTTGCTGCAAGTCCTGCAATTGGGTGTCTTTTGAAACTCATAAAAAGAACTGCACCTAATGGCACTAACACTACATAACCAGCTGAAGAAGCAATATTTGAAATTATTCCTAAAAATA
>JBOFRT010000068.1:0-1829 GCA_051651165.1 Cetobacterium sp. | reverse complement strand
AGTAAAGCCCATGCTGAGTACATCTTAAGAGAAAATAAATACAGTAAAAAAGAAGATTTAGTATATAAAGAATCGGGGAATATGGATTGTATTATTGATGGGACATCAGCAGTTGAATTTTGGCAAGGTGCTGATGAATACGAAAGAATTAATGCAATTACATATAGAGAATTTGAGTTAAATATTCCTAACGAATTAAGCTATGAACAAGGAGTTAAACTTATTCAAGATTTTGTAAAAACTGAAATAGGAAATAGTCATCCTTATTCGTTTGCTATCCATGAATCACATAATAAAGATGGTGAGAAAAATCTTCATTGTCATCTTATGTTTTCTGAAAGAGAACTTGATGGAATTAATAGAGAATTAACTAAGTTTTTTAAACAAGCCTATACTAAAAAACCCGAAATTGGGGGAGCTAAAAGAAATAGAAAATGGCAAACTAAAGAACAGTTATTACATATTAGAAAATCATGGGAAATTTTATCTAATCAAGCATTAGAAAAAAATGGATTCGAGGAAAGAGTTTCTTGCGAATCTTTAAAGAAACAAAGAGAGGTTGCTTTAGAAAAAGGAGATTATTTAAAAGCTGAACTTTTAAATAGAACTCCAGTTAATATATCGGGAATTACTTTACAAAAAGAAAAAAGATTAGGATTAGAAAAACTAACTCCCGAAGAACAAGAGAAGTTCAAAGAATATAAACAAGCTAAAGAATTAAGAGAAATTAAGAAAAGAGAGCTTGAAATTAAAAGGGAAAATGTTATCCCAACAAAAGAAGAATGTAAATCTAAATTAATTAAAATCTTAAATACAACTGAAGAGGACATAAAGTTAAAAGCACTAAACATAGTAACAAAAGGTGCTTTTTATTCGCATTCAAAAAATTTAAGAAAAATTGAGAATCAATTACTAATTGATCCATTGAATGAACATCTAAAAAAGCAAGAAAAAGAGATTAAAGAATCTATTAGTTCTTTAAAACTAGAAACTGAAAATACGCCTAAATGTATTAGAATTATAGAGCAATTAAATAGAGATTTAGAAAGAGAAAAATCTATTTATGAGAAAGCTGCTAAAAATTATAATTTAGATATTTCTAATAATTTGGATGAAAAAAATCTATTGAAATTCTATGAAAATAAATATAAAAATGCTTCAATAGAATCTTTAGAGTTTAGAGTAAAAGAGATTGAATCGGAAAATGCTAGAGAATTAGCTAAAAACGTACTAACTAATTTTAGATTAGAGGGTATCACAAAAGACATAATGGTTAATGAACAATTAAAAGAATCTTTAACTAATAAAATGCAAACTCAATTAATGATGGGTGAAAGAGATGGATATAAAGAGTCTAATTTAAGATTAAAAGAAATTACTGAAAAGTTAGAGTACAGATATAAAGAATATGATTCTATGATTGATGGTTTAGAAAAGCAAAAAGTAAAAGTTGATAGATTAGAGAACGAAATTAAAACTAAAACATCAGAGGAACTGAAAACTATCAAATTACTTATTGGAAAAGCTCCAGTAAAAGAACCTAACCTAAAAAATTATATAGAAAATTTAGTTAAGCTAGAGAAAGTTAAAAATTCTTATGAGTATTATTCTAAAAATAACCAAGATGAAAAATATAATGCAATTCTTTATAAACAGAGAGTTAGTATAATGGCTTATGAAAATTCATTAATAGAAAAAGAGAAAACTATAGTTTCAAATAAAGCAAAATTTGAAAATGAAGCTAAAGCTCTTTCTCAAAATTGTGAAATAAGCATTAAAAAGCTAAATAAGAGCATAGAAAATTTAGGTATAGGAAAAGGTAAGCTAGA
>JBOFRT010000067.1:0-8467 GCA_051651165.1 Cetobacterium sp. | reverse complement strand
TATGAAAAATTATAGTACAAAAGATTTAGATTATTCTAATGGACTTTTAACAGATGCAGTTTACTCAATTCCTCACGGATCAGGAGTTAAAGAGTGTAACATCTGGGGAGATTACTATTATTTAGAGGCTTTAACAAGATTATTTAAACCAGAGTGGAAAAAATACTGGTAGAATGAAAAAAGCAGAGATTAAAACTCTGCTTTTTTATATGCATTTAACATTTAAAGATGTTAAAAACCGATATTTTCTGGAACTATAAGAACAGTATATTTATTTGGAAATTTTCTACCATGATGAATAATTCCAAAGCTATCGTTTGTATCATTAAAATGATTTCTAATTTCTAAAATTTTAGGTATTCTTTTTTCAACTTCAGTTAAATTTTTTATAAATTTATTGACTCCGACAATAGCAAAAATTTTGTTTGGTCCGAAGATTGATGCAGCGCTAGCAAAGTTATCTAGAAATATAAGCTCTCCATTTTCAGTGACAAAATCACATTCTACAATAAAGTTATCAGCTAAAAGAGCTTCTCTATCTTTTTTGTAATCATAAATTTTGTGACTATTATTTGAGAAAATTTGTTCAAGATTTAAAGATTTTATAAAAGGAGTAGAGTCATTAACAATTGATGTGTTATTTGGAATTTTAGAGATTAAAATATTTTTTAATTCATTTAAATCTTTAATCAATATTGCATCATACTCTTTATGTAGAAGTAATTTAGTAATCTCTTGTGCTTTCAGGTCATAAAACCATTTTAAATTTTGATCCATTAATATCCAACCTCCTCATTGATAATTATAACAAAAGTTTTACCATCAGTTCTTTCTCCAGATTTCATGATAGTAGTAAAATTACAAATTCTTTGTTTTGTATTACAGTTTTCACATTTTCCAGAGATATTACAAGGAGTTTTGTGATTAATTCTTTTTGAATTTAAAGGACCAACAAATTCTTTAATTCTCTTCAATCCATCTTGATAAGAATCTACAAGTTTATTGATTCCACAAATAACAATAGCATTTTTAGGTCCGTAAAGTAGGCTAGCTACTCTGTTTCCTCCAGAGTCAGTTTGAATAAGTTCTCCATTTTTAGTAATAGCATTAGTGCTTGTAACAAAATAGTCAGCAAGTAATCCTTGTCGCATACACTCAACAGTAGAAGGCCAATCGGGCTGATTATATCTGTCAAATAATTTATATTCATCACTTTTAAAAATATCAATTAGATTTAATTCATTGATGGTAACAGAACCTCCTAATGCAATAGATGATCCATTTGGGATTAAATCTAGGATAATATTACGTGCTTCGTTTAGGTTATCAGCATAGATAGGGGTGTAATTTTTTTTAGAAAGAGTATCAATTAAATCTGAAATTTCTTTCTGTCTAATATTTTTTTTAATTTCTTTCATAGATGCCCTCCTTAGGAATTGAAAAGAGAATGTTAATAATATTTCTAATGGATAAATATTACATATAACAGTATTAAATGTAAATATTCTATTTTATATGTGCTAAATTCTTGCAATGAAAATAAAAAAAATAATAATGTTTATTTTTATCTATATATTTTTTGACATAGAAAAAAGTATACAAAAAACGGCTGATTTACATGAAAAAAATGGTGAGGTATCATGGTGATACTAAAATAAAAATAAAACGGGGGTAGTATGAAAGCAAAAGATAAAATAGTGTTGTTAGGAATCTTTCTATTATTTTCAAGTAAAAATTTAAAAAGTTATTCAAATGAAGTTGTGATTAATAGTGGAACGATTGATATATCAGTAGCTGGAGGAGCTGGAATGTCAGCAGGAAAAGATCAAACTATTATAAATCAAGGAGTAATTAATGTAAAAGGAAATAAGTTTACTTCAGGAATGAAAGTGGATGGGAAAAATAAAAAAGGAATAAATGAAGGTATTATAAATCATGTTGGAAATGGTTCGGATACATCAAATGCAATAGTAGCTCAAAACGGAGGATACGCAGAAAATAAAGGTACTATAAATGTTTCTGGAAAAAATACTTCAGGAATGGCTATAGAAAAGGCAGGTTCTCAAGGAATAAATGAAGGTGAAATAAATGTTTTAAAAGGTGCTAAAGGATTAAAGTTAACAGGTGGAGCTAGTGGAACAAATAAAAATAAAATAGATGTAAAAGATGGAATTGCTATATCTGTAGAAACAGGATCAAAAGGAGATAACTCAGGATATATATATGTAACAGGGAACGGTTCATCGGGAATTTCTATAACTGAAGGAACAGGTGTAAATAGTGGAAATATCTACGTGACAGCAGGAGAATTTACATCAGGAATAAAAGCGATTGGAACAAAAGCTGAAGGAATAAACGAAGGAGTTATAATTCATAAAGGAAATGGAAAAACATCAAATGCAATGCTATCACAAAATGGGGGAACTGTAAAAAATAACGGAGTAATACAAGTTACATCTGTTAATACCTCAGCTATGAATGCTTCAGGAAAAGGAAGTAATGCTTTAAATGATGAGAAGGGAAAAATTGAAGTTTTTGATAAAGCTTTAGGAATGAAGATTGAAAATAATGGTTTTGGAGAAAATAAAGGAAGTATTTCAAATAATAGTACAGGGTTTGCACTAGATGTAAGGGCTACTGGAACAGCTTTAAATAGTGGAATAATTGAGAATTACTCTACAAGTTCTGGGGTTAAAGTAGCAGGTAAAGTTACAAATACTGGTGAGATTAAAAATTATAATTCTGGAAATGCTGTTTTGGTAAGTGATGGAGTTTTTATAAATGAAGGCGGCAAAATAGATGGTGGAAATGGAGTAGCAATAAAGTCTGAAGTTTTAAGAAAATTGAATCCTGATACTGGGAAATATTACGATGCAGCAACTAATAATAGTGTAGTATTAAAAGGTGGCGAGATAAACGGAGATATCCTAGGTGGAATAGGTATTGATGCTTTATTTTTTCAAGGTGAGAATACTTTATCAAATTTGAGAATAGAAAATTATGAAATTTTATCAGCTACTGGTGGAAATAGTAAAATAAACAATGCTTTTATAGATTTAGAATATAACAAAGGAAATAAAGAGTATTTTGAACAAAATAAAAATAAGTTAGAAAAAGAGGGAGTTTTAACATCAGAAAAAGGTAAGTTAGAAATTTCAAATAGTTCAATAGTTGTAGATTTTAAAAATTCTTTAACGGATAAAACTTTAGAAAATTCAATAATCTCAGCTGATAAATTAGTTTTAAATGGAGATATAAGTTTTTCATTTATTTCTGGAGATGGAAGAACAGAGTTTGATTTATCAGAAGCTTTTGGAGGTGTAGATATTGAACTAGGAGAAAATGCAAAGATAAATTCCTCTGTAATATGGGATTATGAGGTAAAAGATGGCAATATAATTGCAAAGAAAAATAGTTATGGAGAGATTTTAACAACATCAAAATTATCAAATTTTGCTAATCTTTTAGAGGGAGATAGGATAGCTAAAAGTGCTTTAGAAGCTAAAAATCTTGATAAATCTCTAATTTATGCTGTTTCTGATGCTGAGCAACTTCAAACAACTGGCGAGTTTACAAATGCAATGAAACAACTTTCAGGAGGAGTTTATGGCTATATGGCAGATATTGCATCGATAAATTCAAGAACTCTTTCTAAAAGAATGATGGATAGAGTTAATCAGAGTGATTTTACAAGAGAGAGAGCAACTAATTCTTCAACTCAAGATATAATATACATGGATAATAATCATAGAATAAGTGGTCTTATGGATATTTCTTATAATGAACACGGAGTTTTAGGAGTTACAGAAAAACAAATAGAAAATAATGCTAAATTAGGTTTAATGTACGGAGGATCTAACGGAAAAGTTAAATTTCAAGGTGGAGAGTATGGAAGTGCAGATTTAAACAATATATATGTGGGAGGATATTATAACTATAAATTTACAGAGAGATTTTCTTTAACATCAAATGCAAGAGTAACAACGTCTTTTAACTCTGTTAAAAGAATAGTAAATTATGGTAATACATATGGACTTTTTGATTCAACATTCCCAACTTATGGATTAGGAATAGGAACGACAGCAGCTTATAATATTTTAAAAGATGATTATAAATTTGGTGTTTATGGAGGAGTAGATTGGACTAAGATAGTTCAAGGTAATATATCAGAGGATCCAATTCCAACAAGTAGACCTCAAAATGAGTTGGCTATTAATAATAAAGGAACTGTAGATGAGGAGTTTTATGATTCTGTTGTTCCAAAGGCTGGAATTATTTTAGAAAAAGCAGGTTATTTATTTGGAAAAAAATATATTTTTGGTGGAAACTTTGAATATGAAACAGAGTTAGGAAATATAAGGGATGGAAAAGTTCTTAAGTTACAAGGATTATCAGAGAAGTATAGAGTAGAGACAACTAAGATGGAAAATATGCTTTCATATAATCTATTTGCAACTTTGAATCTAACAGAGGACTTATCTATTTACGGAAGTTATACATCAACAAAATCTAAAGAATATGACGCTGATAGTTTAACAGTTGGTGGAAAATATAAATTTAACTCAGTTGGAGATGTAGTTAATACATATTTTGATAATCTAGCTGGAAATAAAAGTGATAGATGGAGAGGAACAGTTAACCTTTTATTAGAGGTAGAGGATGATTCTGATAGAGTTTATTTTGATATGGATGGAAATCCTTATCCAGGAGATTATGCTGCTTCTACATTATATGTCCCTAAATTAACAATGAGTTTAAATGATTTAAAAACAAAATGGTCTTATTATTTTGAAGGATATTATAAAGATAATGAGATGTTCCAAGGGTTAAAATCAAATGAAGCTGAACAACATATGACAAGAATACATTTAGAAGCTAGATGGAATGATACTTTCTCTAGAGGTAGATATGGAGTTAATTTAGGATATAGAAATGAAACAAGTGAAAAACCACAAAATTATGGAAAAAAAACATTTAGAGAGGTAAAAAGAGGAGTTCATCAAGCAAGAATTACACCTAATTTCTTATATAATTTAGGGAGTGGGTTTGCTTTAAATGGTAGCTTTACTAATATTTATGAATATAATTACTTGGGAGATAGAGAAGGACAGAGTGATTTTATAATGGAAAATCAAGGAGGGTTAGATTATACAGGATTTATGCCAAGAATATCTATGAGAGTTAATTACTTTAGAGAGGATAGATGGTATGATCACAACAATCCAGGAAATGTAGAAAGATATCGTTTAACTCAGGTAAGACCCACATTTAGATATTTCTTTGGAAATGGAGCTAATGTTCAATTAGAAGCAAGATTGCCTATTGGTGATGGAGGTTACTCTAATGTAACGAGAACTGGAAAAGTAAATACTGAAAACTATGAATCGAGATATGGAATAAAATATACTCAACCTTTAGCTCCAGGACTAACAGGAACAATAGGAGCAACACTATTAACTATAAAGAGTAAAAATAAAGTGACAGGAAATGAAAATAGATATCATTCATTTAGACCAATGGTTGGAGTAAGTTATAGTTTTTAATTAAAGGGGGAAGAACTTGAAAAAAAAGATAATTTTAATGATGCTTTTATCTGTATGTATAATTAAAGCAAATGAACAAACAGTGACTAAAGAAAAGGTGGCTAATGAAAAAATTGTAGGAAAAACTGTAAGGTCTCAAAATGAAAAAGAAGATTTTAAAAATATGAGATTGAAATGGAGTGAATTTCTTACAGGAAAAGAGAGTTTAGAGGCACAAAGTCCAAAAGTTAAAAAAGAAACCATTAGTACTTTAAATAATATGGGAAACAAAAGCTTAGAAAATTATAATTATGAGAAGAATAGAACATCTATCTATTCAGATTTAAAAGATATGAAAAATGGAGTGCAAATTCAAACAACATATGAAAGATTAAAGAATTTAAGTAAAGTTTATGTTATACCAGGAACAAATTTTTATAAAAATGAAAAAATAAAGAATCAAATTTTAGAATCTTTAGAATGGCTTAATAAAAATGCATATTACGAAGGTGCACCAGAATATGGAAACTGGTGGCAATGGGAATTAGGAATACCTAAAAATATAAATGAAATTGTGACTATAATGTATGATGAGATTCCGGTGGGAAATAGAATAAAATATTTAAAAGCATCTCAGTACTTCCAGCCTTATGCAAAATATTCAGGGTATAGTCCATCTGCAAAATATTCATCTTCTCCAGATTTAAGAGTTTCTACTGGTGGAAATAGAATGGATACGTCTATAATATCCTTTACACGTGGTTTTTTAATGGAAGATAAAGAGCAAGTTTTAGATGGAGTATTAGCTGTAGGAGATGTGGGAGAGTATGTAACTTCAGGAGATGGATTTTATAAAGATTCATCTTTCATTCAGCATGGAAATATACCGTATAACGGGACATATGCATCTGTATTATTTAATGGTTTAGGAACTATTTTATATCTTACATCAGAAACACAATATAAAATGACAGATGAAAGACTTAATAATATTTATGACTCTATAAATGATGGATATTCATTTTTAATTATAAATGGTGGAGTGGTAGATGCAGTTAGTGGAAGAGCGATTTCAAGAGATGGAGGAGACGAGTTAGAAAGAGGACGAGGACTAATAACATCAATTGCTATGATATCAGAGGGTGCACCAGATCCATACAAAACAAAACTAAGAAAGTTAGTAAAAAAATCTTTAGAAGAAAATACATCTTATGATACTACAGAAAAAATATATAATTTAAAATTAAAAGAAATTATGAAAAATATAAAGAGTAATGAAAGTTATGAGAAGATTACCTCTCCTAAAAGTAAAGTTTTTTGGGGAATGGATAGAGTTATTCATCAGGGATCAAAAGATATAAAATTTGCTATAAGTATGCATTCGTCAAGAGTAGGAAATTATGAGACAATGAATGGCGAAAATAAAAAAGGTTGGTATACAGGAGATGGAGTTACATATATTTATGGTATAAACTCAGATAAATCTAAAGAGTTTTGGCCAACAGTGGATATGTATCACTTACCTGGAGTAACGTCAAGTATAAATGAAAGAAAAAATGGTTCTGGAGAGAGAAGACACAAATCTAAAATGAGTCCTAAATCTTTTGTAGGTGGAGTAACAACAGGAAAAGTAACTTTAGCAGCTATGGATTTTCTTTCTTGGAATAATCAAACATCTGGAAAAAAATCATGGTTTTTAATAGATAATACAATGTTTGCAATGGGGTCAAATATAAATAGTTCTGATGGTGAAATACATACGACTATTGATAATAGAATTGTAGATGGAGAAAACTTTAAATACACAATGTTATCAGATGGTAAAGTAGTGACAAAGAAAGAAAAAAGAATAGGGAATTGGAAAAATATAGGTGGTAAAAGTGAAAACACGATAGAAGTTGAATATATAACAACTTATATAAATCATGGTAAAAATCCAAAAAATTCAAGTTATTTATACAGTGTAGGTTTAGATGAAGTTTCTAAAAATGATGTGGAAATATTATCTCAAAATGATAAAGCTCACGCACTAAAAGTAAAAGATTATATGGGAATAAATTTTTGGCAAGATAGTCCATATAAAGTTAATAAATATAAGAGTTTTAGCACACTATCTTTATTAGCTTTAGAAAAAAGTGATGCATTGGAGCTTTGGATAAGTGATCCAACTCAACTTTCAAATGTAATGTCTGTTTTAGAAATAGATGGTGCTTATAAATTAGTTGAAACTACTGATAAAAATTTAAAGATAAGAACAGAAAAAAATAAAACTATTTTAAAAATAGATAATATTAGAAGTGGTGAAACGAACTATATAAAATTAAAAAAATAAAATAATAAAATAATAAAATAATTAATAAAAACCTTCTAAAGAAATGACTTTATATCATGGAAATTTAGAAGGTTTTTAAAAATTAAGGGAGGTGTTTTTAGTGAAGAAAAATTTGATTTTTATAACAACAGATCATCAAAGAGCAGATACTATTGGGATGATACAAAATGGTAAAGAGGTAACTCCAAATTTAAATAGATTAGCAGCAGAGGGATTTGATTTTAAAAGAGCTTACACAACATGTCCATTATGTGTTCCAGCTAGAACTGCCTTAGCAACAGGACGATTTCCTAGTAGAAATAATGTAGTGATAAATGATTTGAAGAATATACCAGAAATAACGAAAAATAGTAAAACAGTTCATGAATATCTATTTGAAAATGGATATGACGTAAGTCATTTTGGAATGCAACATATAACTTTAAAACCATCTTTAGAAGATAGAGTTAAATTTAAAAGAATTTTAACAGATGATGATTATGAAAAAATATGTAAGAGAGAGAACATCCCACTATTTGGAGTTGTTGAAGATAGAGTTAAAGTTAGTGAAAGACATGGAGAAATATATGAAGATAGACAGTACACAGGATCAAGGGTTTCACTTTTTGAAAAA
>JBOFRT010000066.1:0-3419 GCA_051651165.1 Cetobacterium sp. | reverse complement strand
TTATATTAACTGGAACTTTTATATTTTTTTGTTCTCCTATATCAAAACTAGCTAAAGGTCTATTATTAACTGGATTAAAATCTGCCTCTGTCTCCATTTCCCATTTACTTTTATCATTTATAGCTATCACTGGAAAAATCTCATTACTATCTGGAGTTTGGTCTATAGATATCCACATATTAGGCATCTCTATTGTTCCATCCTCTCTTATTATAATCTCTGGTAAAGATGATGTTATTTCAAAATCTTTTTTAGTAACTTTTCCAGTGTAGTTAATTGTAAGATTAAAATCTTTACGAACTTCCTTTATGAAACGGGTATTTTTTCCAACTATTTGTCCAAAGTTATAGTGTTTTATATTTAAGTTGTACTCTCCAGTTCCAGTAGCTCTTAATATCTTTATTTTAGGATACCTATTAATATATTGTATCTCTAACTCTATCTCGTTATTTAGCTCTTTATCTCTTATAACTTTCGTATACTTTAAACTATTTCCATCCTTTGTGATATCTTTATATTCTCCATTGTCTAAGGTAAAAAATCCTTGATACCAGAGTGATTTTAAAAATATATTTTTATCTGATTGTATATTTACTCCAGGAATATTTATTACTTTATCTGAAAATTGAATCTCATTATTCAAATCAAATTCATCATTTATATTTAATTTTATATTCTCCTTCTCTATAGGAGATTTTTTTATAACAATACTTGGATATTTCTCTTTTACAACAGAAATATCCATAGACTCTTCTGTTGGCACATTATATTTTCCTGAAATATATTTTCCTACTATAAAATTTATCTGTTCATCTTCTTTTGATGACAGTATTAGTTCAGATTCACTACTCTGTCTAAACTCTTCTAAAATATTTAAAAATTTTTCATCTTTTTGTAATTCTCCATATAGATTAGCAGAAATATCTTTCATAGTTACATTTCCTATAGCACCTAAAAATGTTGGTGGATTACCTCTTTGGATTAATGATGGTATTCCCATCTCATTTAAAAAGTACATTTTTATTTTCACTGGAACTTGATATTTTGATTCGAATGTAGTGAAAATTAAGGCTCTTGGCTTTAATATAGAGTTCTCAATTTCCCATCCATTTTCTCCTTTTCTTTCTCCTAAAGCTAAACTTGGAAAGAAGCTTAAATCTGTTCCTGTCTTTTTCATTTCTAAAGTTCCAAAGTTAATTTTTTTTAAAATATCTTCTTCTAAATTTTCATTATCAATAATCTCATAATTTTTAAGATGTAAAACTCTATCTATTTTAGGCACATTTGAATATATATTTAAAGTATGCTTTTTTACTTTCCCTCTTTTCTTATGAATTATATATATTCTATCTGCCGTTGATGAAGTCAAATTAGGTCTTAAACTAATGTATTCACCATTACAATAAAACTTTAAAGAATAGGTATTATATGCTCCATTTTTTAAAGTAACTACATCATATCTAGTATATTTTCCTTTTTCATCTGAAGCATGTCCTATGTTATATATAGTATTTAGATTTTCCGCATCTATCTCTATTTCATGCTCTGAAGTAGTAAAACAATCATCTCTTTGAAATCCTGTTATAAAACCATCAGAAAAATTTTGTTTTTTAACTGTAATTAAATCATCACTTGGAATACCTTGGTTATTAAAAATTACTTCCTCTTTATTTAATCCATTTAGATAAACAGTTACTTCTTTTTCCTCTTTTTCGTATATATCTCCTATATTTAAGATATGTTCTTTAACTTGACCATCTTTTGTATGAGTTATATAAAATCTATAATTACTTCCTGGTTCAGGTACCTTTTCACTTTGAAATAAAACATGAAAAATTGGATCACCTTTTTCCTCTTTACAATAGTATCTTAAAACCATCATTACGTCATCATATGTTGTTATAATCACATCAAAATACTTTTGTACTCTAGTTTCACTACCATTGTAATCATATCTTATAGTTTTAATTGTAGGTCCTGAAACTTTTATATCATGGATACCAGTATGTGAATCTCTTCCTGGTAAAGAGTTACATTCATATTGAAACCCATCTATAAATCCTTTAGTAAATCCATGCTTTTTTACTTCTACATTTTCCTCAATAGAGTTTCCATCAATATCAAATCCAGCCCAACGGTCATTTTTATCATATTTTAAGTATGATATTGTCACTTCTTTTTTTTCGATTATTTCTCTGCTCATATTAGGTAAATTTTGAATATCTAAACTATAAATTTTAATAATATTCCAATTACTTTTATCCACTACACTTATGTATAATTTAATGGGTTCCTTTTCATACGTAATCTTTATCATCTCTTTATTCCTAAATTTTGTTAAACTGTAATCTATTCTTTTTTCTACATTTTCTATATTCTCTTTTCTTTTTCTCTTTATTTCACTAACACTTTTTATTTTTTCTGTTATAAAAATCTTATACTTTTTTTCTAATTCTTCTGTTTCTAAAACTCCTTTTAAGTTTTTATCTCTTTTTTTAGAAAAATCTACATATATATTTTTATTTTTTCTATCTATATATGCCTCATCTAAAGGTTCACTTTTTATCTTGGTAACCTCAATATTCAACTCCGCCGGTTTTACTCTCCTTGGCATTGCTTCTATTCTCTCTAATTCTGGTGCTATTTTATCTGAAAGATTTGGAGTGTTCCCACCTCCAAAAATTAAAGAGAATAAAAAAGAGAACAATACAACAAAAAAGAGCTTATGGCAGCTCTTTAAATTTTTGCTCATAAATCTCCCCCTTTACTTTTATTTTCATTCACTAGAGTATAAACTCCCATAATTACTGGAAGTTCCCCTGCATATTCTCCCTCTATAACTTCAATACTTTCACCTTTATCAAGCTCACGTCTATCTAAAATAGCATAAAACTTAACTAGCTCTCTTTCATTTTCAAGTATTATTTCATTTTGCTTTCTATCCATTCCAACTTTTTCAACCTTTACCCATTTTTTTCTATTTGTTAGATTTACAAAATTTGGAAATTTAAAAGTTATTCTCTTTCCTAAATCTTTTTCTTTATCAGTTGTATAAACCTCCACATGAGATACTGCTATAACTTGATTAGGTCCAATCTCTGTACGATTTATATCTCGAAATCTAAGAGGCTCAACTATTTTCACTTTTATATCACTAAAACTCATTGAAAAGATAGTCATAAAAACTATCAAAACTATATTTTTTCTCATGACTACCTCCTCTCGTTTAATTCAACAGTTATATAGACTTTTTTCTTATGTACACCCTCACGAGATATATTTTTACCATCAATATATAAATAGTTATCTTTAACTAATTTTTTGTTTATATACTTAGGTGAGTAGATAAATGTATCTACAGTCCCATCTCCATCTATATCTATCTCTGTTTCGCTATAGTTTAAAACATAGAAATTTTG
>JBOFRT010000065.1:0-18963 GCA_051651165.1 Cetobacterium sp. | reverse complement strand
AATGGTGCCCAGAGGCGGAATCGAACCACCGACACGGGGATTTTCAGTCCCCTGCTCTACCGACTGAGCTATCTGGGCAATAATGGCGGGAGTGACGAGGGTCGAACTCGCGACCTCATGCGTGACAGGCATGCGCTCTAACCAACTGAGCTACACCCCCATTATATGGTGGAAACAACTGGACTTGAACCAGTGACCCCCTGCTTGTAAGGCAGGTGCTCTCCCAACTGAGCTATGCTTCCTTGAAGACAAAACTAGTATAGCACAATCTATTCATTAATGCAACTATATTTTTTATTATTTTTATTTTTTTTGTAAAAGAACAACACAATAAGATTTTATTCCATCTTCATTTCCTGTAAAACCTAGTTGCTCTTCTGTTGTTGCTTTTACACTAATATTTGAGAGCTCTGTTTCTAAAACTCTAGCTATTCTTTCTCTCATCAAATCTAAATACGGTTTTAATTTAGGTTTTTGTGCAACAATTATGCAATCTAAATTTCCAATTCTATAATCTCTATTTTTTATTAACTGAAACACTCTTTCTAACAAAATCATACTATCAATATCTTTAAACTCATTTGAAGTATCTGGAAAATGTTGGCCAATATCTCCTAAAGCTAATGCACCCAATAATGCATCCATTACTGCATGAATTAATACATCTCCATCAGAATGCCCCAACACACCTTTTAAGTGAGGTATCTCTACCCCACCTAAAACTAATCTTCTACCCTCTACAAGTTTATGAACATCATATCCATTTCCAATTCTTAGCATAATACTCACCTATTTCCATTCATTATAGATTCTGTTATAAAAATCTAAAATCTCTTCTTTTGTAACTGTTGATGTTCCCATTTTCCCCACAACAACTCCTGCTGCTGTATTTGCAATCTTTGCTGCTTCATGAAGACTTACTCCTGCTGCACATGCTAAAGTAAATACAGATATTACTGTATCTCCTGCTCCTGTTACATCAAAAACTTCTTTTGCATATGTCGGTATATTTATTACATCCTCTTCGTGGAAAAGACTCATTCCCTCTTCACTTCTTGTCAATAATAGATTGTCTAATTGTAATTTTTCTTTTAATTCTTTTCCTATAGTTAACATATCATCAAAACTCTTTTTTCCTAAACACTCTACAGCTTCTTTTCTATTTGGAGTCATTGATGTAGCTCCAATGTAATTAAGTGCATTTTTAGGTTTTGGATCTACTGTTACAATTATCCCTTTTTCTCTACATAAAGTTATTATTCTTTTTACAACTCTTGGAGTTAAAACCCCTTTATCATAATCTGATAAAATTATTGCATTTAATCCATCTATTCTTTTTTCTACTTGTTCTAATAAATTATTTTCTAAATTTTCAGGAATTGCTCTAGCATCCTCCCAATCTAATCTTAATAATTGCTGTGTTCCACTTATTATTCTTCTTTTTACTATTGTTGGTCTATCATCTGTTTTTACAATTCCAGATGTCTCTATTGATTTTGCTTCTAGTTCTCTAACTAGTCTCTCACCATCAAAATCTTCCCCTATAACGCCAAAACAAACAGCCTTTGCTCCTAATGTAGATAGATTGTTAACTACATTTGCTGCTCCTCCAAGTACAAATCTCTCTTTTTTTATTGATACAACCGGAACTGGTGCCTCTGGAGATATTCTATCAACTGATCCAATCAGATAATCATCTAACATCATATCTCCAACTACTGCAACCTTTAAATTTTGAAAACTATTAAGTATCTCTTCTAATCTACTTTTTTCCATTTTAAATCTCCTCTATTACTTCAGCTTTTAATTTTATATATAAATCTGTATGTTCTAATCTACTCGATCTACTTTTAAATAAAACTCCAATAGCAGGAATATCTGCTAAAATTGGAACTTTACTATTTATCTTTTGATCTATTTTTCTTTTTAATCCACCAATTAAAATAATATCGTTATTTTTTATTCTAACTTTTGTTTTTAGTTGCCTAGAAATTTTAGAACCACCCTCTGAATTAAATGTCCCTGAATTTTCATCATTTGGTTTAAATGATTTTTTCAATTTAAAATCACTAGCTTCTAAATCCAAGTCTAGATACACACTATTGTCCTCTTTTATAGATGGTAGTACTTTTAATATTATACCTGCTTCCTTAAATATCGGCCTATAATTTATCGTATCACTACTTGTATTTTCCTCTTTATCTTCACCCACAATTACCTCTTCAGTCATCTTTAAAGTTCCTGTTTCTCCATTTAATAATATAATTGATGGCAAAGCATTCACTGTTAAATCCTGGGTTGTTTCTAATAAATTTAAAGTTAAATCTAATACATCTTTTCCACTATTAAATTTACTTACAAAATTAATAGAACTCCCCATAATTTCACCTAACCCATCAATTCCTGTCGAAACTAATGTTTCAAGATATACACCACTATTTTTATTAGACAGTCGCCCTTGACTATCATAAGCCCAATTAAAACCTAAATCCTCGAATAGATTCTCTTTTACATCAATAATCTCTGCAGTTACTCTCACCTGTTTTTTTCTTTTATCCAATTGATTTATCAATCTCTTAGCTGAATAAATTGCTTCACCATTACCAAAAATTATGATTGAATTATTTCCAGGACTCGTCGAAACTTTCAATTTATCCTCAAAAGTTTCTTTTAAAATCTTTTCTATCTCTTTATAATTTAAATTTTCTAATAAAATATTTTCTATTATATCATCTTTTTTACTTTTTTGTTCCCTTTCTTGAGCTATATTTTTTATAGGTTTATAATTTTTTTTCTCAATATAAAAATCAAATCTATTCACACCCTCTTTTATATCTAAAAAATCCCCCTCATATCTATAATCATCTGAAAGTACTGATATAAAATAAGTGCCTCTAGTTAAACTATCAACTAAATATTCACCATACTCTCCTGATATTGCCTCTAAAGCTTCTCTTCTTTTTAAAATAATTCTAACTCCTTCAACCTCTCTATTTGTATTTATATCATAAACTCTTCCCACCAACATATCTTTATCCTCAGATTTTCTTCCTCTAAAAATAAAAGTATTTCCACTTTGTATTCTTGTTAATCCATAGGTTCTTTCCACTGTTCTTAAAATCTCATCAATTGAAGTTCCTTTTTTAAAAAAAACATCTACATTTATATCTTTTATGTATGAATCACCTATTAAAGTATATTTGGAATATTTTGATAGATGTGCTAATAAATCTGTGATTGGAACCTCTTTTAAATCTAACTCCTTTGGATAATTTTCTATTGAAAAAGTTGTTAAACATATAAAAAGAAATAATATAATTTTCTTAGCCCCCATTATAACATTCTCCTTTTCCCTTCAATATTTCTACTTTTTATTTTTTTAAAAATTCCATTATTATAGTAATCATAATCCATTTTATTTTTTTTATTATTGATTATATACATAACATTCGCTTTTAAATATAAATCAACCCCATCTGTTTCTAACATTATTGAATTCATTTTTAAAGCTATAAATTTTTGTTGTTCTTCCAATTCAGAAATAAAATTATAAACTCCTAACTCACTTCCATATAATTCATAATAAAAATTTCCATAAATTTTTCCATCTACCTCTTCTAATACTTCTCTTCCTACAATTTCTAAATTTAAATTATTTTTTTTATTTAAACTGTTCAAATAATCAAGAACATCTTCAGTTCCCTCAAAAATAAAGTCATCATATTCTTTACTCTCTTTTTTAAATTCAATTTTTTCTAACTTTTCATTATACTCTTTCAAAGCTATCTCTTTTTCTAAAAGAGTTTTTTTTAAACTCTTTTGGATTTGATTCAAACTCTTTTTTTCATGACTTAATTCTTTTAAAGAAATTACTCGATCTATACATATAAACAGTATTATTAAATTTATTATCCAATAAATAATTAGTTGTTTATTTAAATTTATTTGTTTTATTTTCTCTCCAATTCTATTAAGAAATATAATATCTCCCCCTCTTTTCTTACAAAATCAAACTTTGAATTATCAATATCTTTAAATCCTGAAATAAATTTTTTTAATTTGGATATATTTTTCATATCTTTTCCAAATCCCTCTATTTTTATTTTTTTATCTATATATTGAATTTTTTGATATTTTACATCTGATTTTCTAGAAACTTCAGATAGAAAAATTAAATATTCACTCAGATTACTTTTTTCAAAAAAAATTATATTCATATCGTTGTCATCTATTTCTAGATTCATTTTCTGATCGAACTCTGTAATTACTTTTCTATAATTCATATTCTCTTTTTTTAATTCAAAAATTTCATCTCTAAAAACTGAGCTTTTAAAAAAAATAACTCCACATAAAACTAACTCTAAACTTGTTAATAATATCAATATATATTTAACTTTTTTAGAAATTTTATTAACTTTTTTTAATTTCCATCCAATCTCTTCCACTACATTTTTTATCTCTGACTGAATATCTTCATCTAAAGAGATTAAAATTTTTAATACAATTATATCAACATTATCGTAAATGGATAGTAAGTCTTTTACTTCAAAAGGAATATCTTCTTTTTCATTAAAAAGACCTTGATTAATTACTTCTCCATCTTCAATCAATTTTATTCCTCTATCATTAATCTCTAATATTTTCATATTTGATTTTTGCCTCAACTCCTCTAATCTCTCTTTTATTACTTTTAGAAAAATCTCCATCTGGTTTCAAATATTCATAATAAATATCCACTACTATTTCTATTTTCTTTGCTTCTATTTCAATCTCTTTTACAAGCTTTATCTCTAATATATTCATCATCATAGGAGTCAAAATTACCTCACCTGAAATAAGCTTTTTGTTTTGTATTAAACTTTCTCTCTTATAACCGCTTTTGGATATCAGATTAGGTTTTATCCAAATTAAACTCTCATCTTCAAAATATTCAATAATATCTTTATATTCATTTAACTTTATCGCTTTATCACCTTTAAATAGTTCATATTCTGCAATCGTAGATATATTCTCCAACTCCCAATAGATATCATTTGAGGATTTTAAAGCTTGAATCTCATTTACTTCAGCTTTATAAAATAATAAAGTAATCGAAAACATCCATAAAAGGAGTGAAATTATTAATAAAACTAATGGTAATACCATACCTTTATTCTTTAAGTTCTTTTCTATATTCTTTTTTAAAATAGAACCCCTCCAAAGTTACGCCAAACTCTTCTAAATAAAATCTAATTGTCATTCTTCTTAAGACAACTTCGCCACCTTTTAATTCTCTAATAATGTTGTCTGACTTTTTACTAGCATAATGAGAAACTATATAATTACTTGATGTTTGATAATAAATCTCCACCTCTGTTTCATCTTGAAAAGGTATATACCTCTCTATTACTAACATATTTCCCTCTTTTAAACTTTCTTTTGAGTAATCAATAAATCTTGGAATATTTAAATATTCATAAATTTTATAAGATGAAGCTTCATGAAAAGAGGATTGAATTTTTTTTAAAATAATATCACTATCTAACTTTGTTTGTATATCAATAAAAACTCTTCTATTTTCTATATTTAAATACTTAAAATAGATATTTAAAACCTGAAATATCACTGTACTTAGAAAAAAAATAACTATCAATTCAAGCAGTGTCGCTCCTTTATTTTTGTTTATATACATATAAAACTCTCTCTCTTTTTAGCTTTTCTTTTGAAATAGATATTTTTAAAATATAAAAATCTTCATACACATTTCTATTTTGTATCTCTATCTCGAAAGAATCATCTATAGAGATATATTTTGATTCAATACTATTTTTTTTATAAAACACCCTAATTTTTTCAATCTCATTTTCTAATACTTCATAAATATTTACTCTGTTTAAATTTTTTTTTAAAGATATCAGACCAGAGAATAACGGATTTAATAGCAACAATATTATAATCAATGCTACTAAAACCTCTATATATGTTGAACCTCTTTCAGAATTTAACATATACTCCTCCATATTTAAGTAAGACATATGAAAAAATTAAAAATGGACCAAATGCAATCTCTTTATCTATGTTCTTAAAAATAAAATATCTAATAACTATAAAAATTAATGCAGAGATAAAACTTATGTTTATAAACAATAATACATTAAAAAAATTATCAAATTTTAATAGTGTCCCTATAGATATCATTAGTTTTACATCTCCTAATCCGAGGCACTCCTTTTGAAAAAAATCGCTTCCGTAAGTATAAATTAATATAAAAGGTAGTGTATAAAGGGCACTTCCAATAATTCGTGCCCATAAATCATCATTTAAAATCCCGAAATATAGACCTATGAATAAAAGAGTTAAGTTGCTTCTATTCAATATTATTTTCTCTTTAAAATCTCGAATAATTATTTCTACTAAAATAAACATCTCTAATATAACTATTAAATCTCTTTCCATTTTTCCCCACGAATATTAAATTCTAAAGCAGGAGCTACTGGCTCTAAATATAAATCATTTTTATTATTCTCTATTTCTACTTTAACTTTTCCACCATATGTAATTGAATCCTCTGGATTTGCTTTACTTCCTCCTATTTCAAGTAATAAATCTTCTTGTCCATCTCCTATCTTCACTTTATTTCCAATATAATTCTCCAATTTTTCTAAAATAGTAGACATCTTAGTTCCATCTTCACCTGACCACGGATATAAACCTTTTTCTAAATAATAAGTTTCAGAAGCAACTCTCAAATTTTGTAGTGTGTTTATCGCTTTAGAATCTTTTGCCATAGCTAAATAATCTCTTACTTTTGGTACTATAAAACTACTTAAAATTCCAATAACTCCTAAAACTAAAATAATTTCAATAACACTAAAACCTTTTTTCCTTCTCATTACCCCTCCTCTAGATTTCTAATAAATCACCCATATTTAAAATTGGTAAATACAATCCTACAACAAAAATACTTATAATTACTCCTATTATCAATAATAAAATTGGTTCAATTAATTTCAGGATAATTTTTATTCTTTTATTCAACTCCTCCTCTCTTACTAAAGCTATCTCTTTTAAAATAAGTGGAACTGTACCACTCTCTTCACCAATCTTAACCATATCAATCTCTTCTAAAGAAAAAACCTCTAACTTTTTTAAGCAACTTGAAAGTACCTCCCCTTTTTTTATATTTTTTAATATATAAATTCTATTTCTAAAAAAACCTTTATCTAAGTTTTCTAAAATAATATCAACCGCTTTATCTATTGATATTCCTGATTCTAAAAGTAACGCTAGATTATCCAAAATACTTATTATATACTTTTCAATTAAAAATTTTCGAATTAAGGAGTTTTTATATAATAATTTTTTTATTTTTTCTGATTTTAAGCCAAAAAAAACTACACAAATATAAATAGGTATCGTGTAGGGATATTTTGACAATATATATTTAATTTTTAAAATAAATTTTGTTATCAATGGTAATTCATTTTGATTTAAAGAATAAACCGACTCAAAGTTTGGAACTATAAAATAAAAAATAAAAAGAATTATTATTGTTGATATAACTAAAATAAAAATTGGATAAGACAGTGCAATTTTTATTTCATTATTTAACTTTTCTTTTTTCTCTTTCATTTTTGAAATCTTTAAAAATCCGTCGCCCATTCTTCCTATATTTTCAGAAACATAGATTATTAAAAGCTCTCTCTCTTTTAATAAATTTTCATCTTTCAATATAGAGTATATATTCTCTCCTTTCTCTAATCTTTCACAGAAATTTAAAATTTTAGATTTTAATATTGGATTTTTCGAACTATTCTTTTGAAATTCAATTGCTTTTTTTAAAGAGATTCCAGCATTTAATAATCTTCCAATTCTCAAATACAAATTTTGTAAATCTTTATCCTTTATTTTTTTCTTTATAATCATATAAAGCACTCTCTTACAACTTCTTCTTTAGTTGTTATACCATGCTCAACTTTTGAAAGACCATTCTCTAAAAGATTTTTAAATCCACTTTCTTTTAAATACTCTTTTAGCTCTTTCGTTGATCTATACAGTATTAAATCTCTAACTTCTTTATCAAAAAAAATTATTTCTTCAACAGCCTCTCTACCTATAAAACCATCATTACAGCACTCCTCTCCTTTTCTTCCTTTACAAATAGAACATATTTTTCTAACTAAACGTTGACTTTCTATAGCTGTTATTGCTGTAGCTATTATAAATTTATCTATTCCAAAATTTATAAGTCTATCTATCGCTGTTAAAGAATCAATCGTATGAAGAGTACTAATAACTAAATGACCAGTTAAAGAAGCCATTAGGGCTATTTCTGCAGTCTCTTTGTCTCTTATCTCTCCAACTAAAATTATATCTGGATCTTGTCTTAAAACACTTCTCAATATTACTGAGAAGTCCAGCCCTATTTCATTTTTACATTGAATTTGATTTATATCTGAAAATTGATACTCTATTGGGTCCTCTATTGTTATTATATTAAGATTTTCATTTTCTAAATAGTTAACTATAGAGTAAAGAGTTGTTGTTTTTCCACTTCCAGTTGGACCACAAAATAAAAGTAATCCACTTTTTTTCTTTAATAATTCTTGGATTTTTACTAAATTCTCTGTTGAAAAACCCAAGTTCTCTATCAATAAATCAGAAACATTATTTTTTAATAGACGTATTACTACTCTTTCTCCAAATATTGTTGGCGTTATTGAAACTCTAAAATCTATTTTTTGTTCATTGAACTGGCCTTTAAATCTTCCATCTTGAGGTAATCGTTTCTCTCCTATATCAAGTTCACTCAACAGTTTTATTTTAGTTATAAGCCTAACACCCAAATTTTTTTCTATATCTTCATAGTTTTTAAGATACCCATCTATTCTAATCCTTATTTTTACACTATTTTCTTTTGATTCTATGTGAATATCAGAGGCTCTTTCTCTTATACTCTTTAGGATAAGAATATTCAATATTTCAGCTATATCCTCTCTATTGTATTTTAAATCTTTTGATTCTTTTATTTCTAAAACATCTCTTTTAAAATAAATTTCTTCACTCATTTAAAATCCTCTTTCAATTAATAGTACTTTAAAATCTGTTTTTGTTTCAAAGTTCGAAACTCTAACGTATTTTTTCAAAAAACCTTTCTCAGATTCTACTTTTATCGATATGACTGTTAAAACTAACACTATAAAAAATTTATTTTTCAATAAAACTCCTCCTCTTTCCATCCAATTTTTCCTTCTCCTTCTGAAGAGTAATGATAATCTAAAATATTATTGTAATTAATACCTTCAAGGCTTTTATTTAAATATGTATTTATTTTTAAAATCTTTTCTCTTTGAAAAGTATAAAATGCCAATCTATTTTCTACTTGATTATTATAACCAAAAATATAGAGAGTAAAAGCTTTGCTTAAATTTCCTGTTTTGGTTGTTTCAAAGCTAAATTGTGGATTTCTAATTTTATTGTAAGGAATTTCATAATTTAATTTTTTTGATAAACTCAAGGTCTCTATGACTGTATTGTTCTTTTTTACTCTTATTTCTTTTTCTATAAAATTTAATTCTATCAGATATCTTTCTTTACTGTAAAAAGATTGAATTGAGTATTTGGATACTATAACTTGAAATATTTTTCTATTTTTTTCTAGATCAAGCTTTTCATTAATTTTTATAATTTTTATAAATAAAAAAGAGCTAAAAATAAAAATAATAGTAACAACTACTATTGTCTCTAAAAAAGTTAGCCCTTTGCTTTTTATATTTTTGTTCATAATCACCTTCTTTTAAAGAAAATTATTTTATTTTTTTAAAAGATACATCTAGTTGATCAAAAGATGATATATATTTTACTCCTATACTTTCTAAAAAATCATAAGCTCTTCTAAAGTCTTTTCCTAAATCTGATGCTTTATGTGAATCTGAACCTATAGTTATTATCTCTCCTCCTAATTCAAAATAACGTTTTATTATATTATCACATGGATAAAATCTATTTTCATTATATCTTATACCTGATGTATTTATTTCAATCCCTTTTCCTTTAGAAATAAGTTTTTTCAAAATCGAATCAATTAGGTCTTGGTATCTTATATAATCTATAAATCCTTTTTTGTCAAGCCCTCCATATCTTGTAATAAAGTCAAGATGCCCCTGAACACTGAATTGATTAAAGTTTTCAACACTTTTTAATATTTCAAAAAAATATTTATCATGTGCTTCATCTCTAGTTTTATCATTCCAAAATTCTTTTTGATCAACTAACAATTTATCAACAGTATGAACAGATGAAATTATAAAATCAAATGGATATTTTTTGATAAGCTCATCTCCTATCTCTCCTAAGTGTTTTTGTACTCCAAACTCCATACCTAATTTTATATCTAAATCTTTTTTATAAAACTCTTTTAACTTTAAAATTGTAGGAACATATTCATCTAAATTCAAATAAAAGTTTAAATCATCTTCTGCTACTTTAACATCTAAATCCATATGATCTGTTATTGCAATCTCTTTAATACCTAATTCAATGGCTTTTTTACAAATTCGATTTAAATCTTCAACGCTATCTCCTGAAAAGCTGCTATGTATATGATAATCACTTATAATCAATTCTATCCTCCTCAATATTTTATTACAAATATAAGTATAACAAAAAAAACTGTAATTACAAGTTTATTTAACTTTGTATTTACAGTTTTTATTTTTGTTCGTAGTACTATTTTTTTAATGTTGCTAATAGAAGTGCTATATCATTTCCAGTAACACCACTTATTCTAGAAGCCTCTCCTATTGATAGTGGTTTTATCTCTTTCATTCCAGCTCTTGCTATATTAGAGATTCCAACAACAGTATCAAAATCAAAATCTTCAGCTATAGTTAAAGCTTCTAATCTTTTAAATCTTTCTATCTGTTCTCTCTCTCTTTCAATAAATACTTCATATTTTATCATTGTTTCTATTTGATTTTTAACAAACTCAGGATATTCTGAAATATCTAAAAGATGTGCTAAGTCATCATAAGAAACCTCTTTAAACTTTAGAAGTTCACTTGCTTGAACTCCTTTTGTTAATCTTTGCGCAGTTCCTTTTCTTTCTAATATCTCGTTAGCATCTTTCATTGGAACTTTTGTTTCTTTTATTCTTTCTATTTCAGAATAAACATCTGCTCTACATTTTTTTAAAAACTCTATCTTTTCTTTTGATACTATTCCTATCTCTTCAGCTTTATCTAAAAGTCTCATAAAGCCATTATCAAATCTCAGAGTTAATCTATACTCAGATCTTGACGGAAGCACTCTATAAGGCTCTGGAGTCTTTTTATGAATGATATCATCAACTAATACTCCTATATATCCTTCGCTTCTATCAAATATCACTGGAGCTTTATTTAAAGTTTTTCTAGCTGCATTAACTCCAGCTATAAATCCTTGAGTAGCTGCCTCCTCATATCCAGAAGTACCATTTATCTGTCCACCAAAATACAATCCTTTTATTTTCTTACTTTCTAAACTTGGATAAAGTTGTGAAGCAGGTGCATAATCATATTCCACAGCATAACCATATCTCATTATTTTTGCATTTTCCAATCCTTTTATAGATTTTAACATTGCATCTTGAGCAAATGGAGGCATTGCTGTTGTAAGTCCATTCACATAAAGTTCATTTGACTCACTCGATTCTAATTCTAAGAAAATTTGGTGATCAAATTTATCTGGGAAATTTAAAACCTTTCTATCTAACGAAGGACAATGTCTTGGTCCATGTGTTTCAATTATTCCTGAAACTATAGGAGAGTACTTTAACATCTCTTTTGTCACATTCAATGTCTCTTCTGATGTATGTGTTAACCATGTTGGAACAACATTATTTCTCTCTTTCTCTGTATAGATTGAGAAATATCTTGGGTGTTCCTCTCCATATAAAGGTTTCATTACAGAAAAATCAACGGTTCTTTTATCTATTCTTGGCGGAGTTGCTGTTTGATACCTCTCAAGTAAAATTCCATTTTTTTCTAAACTCTCTGATAATTTTTCAGCAGAATTCTCTCCCATTCTTCCTGCAGGATATTTAACATCTCCTATAACTATTCTACCTTTTAAGAATGTTCCTGTTGCTAAAACTACAGTTTCAGAATAATATTCTATTCCTAAAGCTGTTTTTACTCCTTTAATAACTCCGTTTTCAACTAATAACTCATCTACACTATCCTGCATAATTTCTAAATTTTCAGTTGCTTCTAAAAGAGTTTTCATTTTTGTTCTATATAAAAATTTATCTGCTTGCCCTCTTGTTATTCTTGCAGCAGGTCCTTTACTTGTATTAAGGTGTTTCAATTGAAGATTATACTGATCTGTATGTCTTCCCATTTCTCCACCCAAAACATCTATTTCAGCTACTAAATTACTTTTTCCTGGTCCTCCTATAGAAGGATTACAAGACATCATTCCTATATTGTCCAATGATAAAGTAAATAACAGAGTATTTCTATTTAATCTAGCACTTGCTAAAGCCGCTTCAACTCCAGCATGCCCTCCACCTACAACAATTACATCATATTTAAAACTCATATATTTCTCCTTTTATTTTTGTTCATATACATAAATAAATGTCAAAAAAATTATAGCCACAGACAATAAATCCGTGGCTAATATCTTTATTTTCCTACACAGAAATTACTAAAGATGTGATCTAAAAGATCCTCATTACTAATCTCTCCTGTTACTTCTGACAATGAATCTAAAGCTTCTTTTAAATCTACTGCTATTAAGTCCATTGGCAATCCCATATCTATTGTTTCAAATATATTTTCTACAGCTGCTTTAGTTTTTTCTAAAGCTGATTTATGTCTAACATTAGTAATAACTAATTTTTCAGAACTATCTTCAACTTGTCCAGAAACTATATAGTTATAAATCTCTTTTTCCATTGAGTCTATTCCAATTTTTTCCAGTGCAGAAATTTTTATCCATTTTTTTATTTTTGTTAATGGTGTCGTATCTAACTTAGACTCAATATCTGTTTTATTTATAAGTCCAATAACTTTATCAGCTTGAATTCTTTCATGGATTTTTAAATCCTCTTCATCTAACTCTCTAGAGTTATCAACTACAAATAAAATTAAATCCGCTTTATCTATAAGTTCTTTTGATTTTTCTACACCTATATTTTCTACTAAATCATCTGTTTTTCTGATTCCCGCTGTATCAACTAAAACCAGTGGAACACCGTTTAAGTTTACAACTTCTTCAATTATATCTCTAGTAGTTCCAGCTACATGAGTTACTATAGCTCTCTCTTCTCTTAAAACAGAGTTTAATAAACTTGACTTTCCAACATTTGGTTTTCCAACAATTGCTGTTTTTACACCCTCTTTAATCATTTTTCCTTTATTATAAGATTTAATTAAAGCATCTGTTGTATTAACGACATTATGTAAATTGTCTACTAAATCATCTGGTAAAGGATCATCTATCCCCTCTTCTGGATAATCTAATACAACATTAACATGAGCTGAAACATCTAAAAGTTGCTTTTTTAAGATATCTATTTGCTCTCTTAAATCTCCTCTTAATTGATTTAAAGAAAGAGAGATACTTTTATCTGTTTTTCCATGAATTAAATCAATTACAGCTTCTGCTTGAGTTAAATCAAGTCTTCCATTTAGGAAAGCTCTTCTTGTAAACTCACCAATTTCAGCAATTCTAGCACCACTTTTCAATACTAGTTCTAAAACTCTCTCTGTAATTAAGAATCCTCCATGACAGTTAATTTCTACAATATCTTCTTTTGTGTATGTGTTAGGTCCTTTCATTATAGAAACCAAAACTTCATCTATTAACTCTTCACCATCATAAAGATGTCCGTAGTTTATACTAAAATTTCTAAGATCACTAACTTTTTTATTTGATATGGGTTTAAATATTTTTGTTAGTATACATAAAGAATCGCTTCCTGACATTCTAACAATTCCTATTCCACCTTCTCCTCTTGGAGTTGAAATGGCAGCAATAGTATCAAACATATAACTCACCCCTATTTCTTTTTTCTAATAACAATATATCTTTTAGGGTCTTTTCCTTCACTGTAAGTATCTAATTCTGAATATTTATTCACAACTTCATGTATTATTTTTCTTTCTCTTGGTGGCATTGGATTTAATTTTATAGGTTTAGTAGTTTTCATAGCCTTTTCAGCCATTTTTCTAGCTAAATCTCTTAAAGTTACATTTCTTTTTTCTTTAAATCCTTCAACATCAACATCTATTCTAACATCCTTAATTAACGTATTAAGCAAGTATTCATAACTGTTTAATGTTTTACCTTTTTTCCCAATAATAATACCGTTGTCTTCACCATAAAGGTTTATGACACAGTTTTTACCCTCTAATCTTAAAACTTCAACTTCTAATTCAAGTCCCATTTTGTTTAATAGCTCTTGAGAAAGTTTAACAATATCTTTCTCTCTATTTTCTTTTAGCTCTTTTCTAGCTTCTTTTTTTATTTGTTCAGCTTCAATATTAGTTTCTGCTTGTAATACTGTTTCTGCTACTTCTTTATTTAAACCTGAAATCTTAATTTCTTCAGTTTCTACTTTTCTGCTAATTTCAACTTTATATAATCCATCTTTAGCAAAAAATCCAAAGAATGATCTAGGTTTCTCTAGTTCTGTAACTTTAACAACTTGATCAGCAGTAACTTCCAATATTTTTGTAGCTCTAGCAATGGCAACTTCTTTATTGCTTGCTTTGATTTCAATCATATTTTCCATAACTTTAGTATTAGTCTCCTTTTTTCATTATGAAATATTGTTGTACAATTCCTACAAAACTTGATGTTAACCAGTAAATTTGTAATCCAGCTGGCATTTTATAAGAAATAAATATCATCATAATTGGGAATACATACATCATTTGTTTCATTTGTGGGTTACTATCAGTTCCTGTTAATTTTTGTTGAATAAATGCAACAATACCATTTAAAACAGGTAATATATAATAAGGATCCGGTTGTAATAAATTCATCCATAAGAATGATTCAGCAGGAACAATTCCTCTTTCAGCTCTTAGAACACCAAATAGTGCCCATAAAATAGGTAACTGAACTATTAGAGGTAAACATCCTCCAGCCGGATTAACATTTTTTTCTTTGTAAAGTTCCATTGTTTTTTGGTTCAATAAATTTTTATCGTGACCATATTGTTCTTTGTATTTTTCTAACAATGGTTGTAGTTCTTTCATTTTTTTCATTGACTTGTCTTGTTTTAAAGTTAATGGTAATAATAATATTTTTATTAATATCGTTAAACCAATTATAGCTAAACCGAAATTTCCTGTAAGTCCATTTATAAACATTAATATTTGTTCGAATATCTTGTATAAAAATTCCATTTTATTTTTTTCCTCCGCATTTTTTTAATGGTGGCACTGGGTCATATCCTCCCTTAGAATATGGATGGCACCTTAAAATTCGTATTATTCCTAAATAAATCCCTTTCAAAATTCCATGTATTTCAATTGCGTCATACATATATTTTGAACAAGATGGATAGAATATACATTTTTTCCCCAAAAATATTGATATATATTTTTGATAAAATCTTATTAAATTTAAGATAATTTTTTTCAAAATACAAATTAAACTATTTTTTACATAGTTTAGAATTTTTAAGAACACGGTCAAGATCTTTTTTCATCTCCTCAAAACTTAATGTTTTAAATTTTTCGCCAGCTGTTCTTTTAGCAACAAAAATTATGTCATAACCAAGATTTAGGTTTTCTTCATTTAAACGACAATACTCTCTAAATAATCTTTTTAATCTGTTTCTACAAACTGCATTTCCTGTTTTTTTACTAACAACAAATCCAAATTTGTTTTCATTTGTATCATTTGCTTTAAAAAAAATAAGAGAGTAATATCCAAATGATTTTTTTCCATGATTATAAACATTTTGAAACTCCCTATTTTTTTTTAAATTAATCATATTTTTAACTCCCTAAAATAGTCCTTAAATCTTTAAAAACCCGGTGTTTTAGATCACCGGGTTTTATGCTGATAATACTTGTCTTCCTCTTGCTCTTCTTCTCTTTAATACTTTTCTTCCGTTTTTAGTTGCCATTCTAGCTCTAAATCCGTGATCTTTTTTGTATTTTCTGTTATTTGGCTGGTAAGTTCTTTTCATTTTTTCACCTCCTAAAAATATCTATATTTCAGATAAATATTTTAGAAGAATTTTTGAGTTTTGTCAAGTAAATTCTAATAAATAAAAATTTAAGTTAAAATCCTTTTAAATTCATTGAATAAATTATTCTAAACAAGATTCACGCACATAGTTGTTTTTTGTTTTTTGTATAATGTTATATGTACAGACTAAGTTAAAAAAAAAACATGTGTTCAACCATTGATTTATAAGAGTTTATATGAAAAAAAATATTATTGATAGTATACACTAATAATATTCCTTGATTTTATTATACTTATAGGTATTGTATATTTTATAAACCTAGAAAAATCAAGGGTTTATAAATAAAACAATATATTATTGATAGTATACATAATAAGAAAGCTTGATTTTAAAGAGATTATAATCAATTAAATATTAAAGACTTCAATAAAATCAAAGGGTTATATAATATAAAAAATATTAATGTTCATATACACAATAAGAAGACTTGATTTTAAAGAGAGTTATTTATTCAGACTATAAAAAATGTCAATAAAATCAAGGCATTTTGAAATATAAAAAATATTATTGTTAATATACATTTTTTAAGCCTTGATTTTATTGAATAAAAATAATTAAAAATTAAGAAAACCTTTGTAAATAAAGGGTTTGAAAAACTAAAAAATATTATTGTTAATATACAGAAAAAATGCTATATTATATTACGCTAAATATATTTATTACTGTATATATACATATTTAGTGTTATAAAATTTATAGAGAGGTTTTTATGGAGAAGAAGGTGAAAAAAGAAAAAGGTGATTTAGTTGAAAATTTTAATATAAGTTCAACAGGATCCCTTTTAACAGATATAACAAAAATAGATATCAGATTAAACCAGCTACCGGATATAGAGGTTAGAGAGGTTATAATAAAAGAAACAGGAAACTTTTTAAATTTAAAAGACAATGTGATAAATATACCTGTTGAAATGATAGTTTTTCCGTTTTTTACTCCACAAAAACAAAATAAGAGAGTAAATTTTCAATATTCATTTGAGGATTTAGGTGTAACAATGTATTGTACATTAGTAGCTAAAGATTCAAAAGATAAAGTCTTTCAACCTTCAATATTTGAAGAAAAAATATACACATATTTAATTTCAACATATGAAGCTAAAAAAGATTTAGATAATGAAGATGAGTATATAGAATTTGAAATTTCAGATTTTATAGTTCATTTTTTAGGAAATAAAATGAATAGAACTTATTATACAAAAGTAGAGCAAGCTTTAAAAAATTTAAAAAATACAGAGTACCAATTTATTGTATCCAATCATACAAAGTTAGGGAAATACAAATTTGAAGATGAAGAATTCAAACTATTAACATATCAGAAATTGAAAAAAGGAAAAAAGATTTATTATAGAGTTACTTTAAATAAAAATATAAGAAAAAAAATTAGTGATAAAAGATATATTAAGTATAACTCAAAAGCTTTAATGGAAATATTAGCTAAAGATCCAATAGCAGGAAGAATTTATAAATATATTAGTAAAATAAGATATGAAAAGCAAGAGGATCGTATGAATCTTAGAACAATAGCTGCTATTGTTCCATTAAAAACAGAACAAACAACAGAAAGAGTTAATAAAAATGGAGAGACTAAAACATATGTTTTATGTAGAATGAAACAAGTCTTAAAAAGAGTGGAAAAAGCTTATGATGTTTTAGTTGAATTAGGATATGTTGAGTACTATGAATCATATCAAGAAAAAGAGGAAGATACATATTATATTATATATAAATTTAATAGTGAGAAAGATGGAGAGTGTCATGTTTCTTCGTTTATAGAAAATAATAAAGTAAGTAAGCCAAAAGAGATTACATACTCAAAGGATAAAGAAAAATATAGTACTAAAAAAGAGTTGAATGTAGAGGAGATTGAAGAAGCAGAAGTTATAGAGGTTTTAGAAAAATCTTTAATTGAAGAAAAGCGAAAAGAAGACATTATTGAAAATGTTAAGAGAAAAATAATAAAGAAGCAGCCTGAAAGAGATGAGGCATTTAGTTATCCGGAAGAGGTAATAAAATATATTCAGAAAGCTAAAAAAAATATTTATGTTTCAAGATCTTGGGATAAAAGAACAGATACTAAAATTAAAAAGATCTTTTTAGAAGAAGGAGAAGTAATTTTATTAGAGGTTTTAAAAATTATATATAAAAACTTAAATTCTAATATAAAAACAACATTAGTTCAATATATAAATGGTGTTCTGAAAAATCTACTAAGTCAAGAGAATGATGTTTCAAAACAAAACTTAACACTTTTTAATAACATAGTTAAAGAAAAAGGGTTAATTAGCAAAAAAAAGATAAATCAAGCGAGAAAAACAGTAAAAAAACCAGTTATAAATAGTATAAAAGAACTTATAGATGAAAATGAAATATCAATAGATATATTAAAGGTTTTTGATGAATATGATGAGTATGAAAAATTGAAAATAGAAGAACAAGCGATAAACTTATGTTCTTTAGAAGAAAATATTGATGTTAACTTTTTATTGACTATGAAAAGAAAATCAAAAAAAATCTATTTTAATACAATAAAGAAGTATATTGAGAGAGTTATTAATGAATAGATTTAACAAAATGTTAAATATGTTAAATCAGAGTGTATAAAAGAGTTAAAATATCATAAAATACACAATTAAAGACTTAAAAATGAACATTTTTTGACAAAAAAACAATTCAAAATAAAAATTGACAAAATTTTGAAAATTAAGTATTCTATATTAGAATAATAGATTTAAA
>JBOFRT010000064.1:0-12524 GCA_051651165.1 Cetobacterium sp. | reverse complement strand
ACACAAACAAATATTGATTGGCAACGATAGCTATGGAGGTACACCCAGTAACATTTCGAACCTGGAAGTTAAGCCCATAAACGCTGAAAGTACTTGGGGGGCAGCCCCCTGGGAGGATAGGAAGTTGCCAATCTTTTTTTTATACCCAAAAATATTGGAGGACAAGTGATATGTCGAAGCAAAAAAAAGTTAAATTGATATATAATCCTATATCTGGTGGTGGGAAAATTTTAAAAGAGTTAGATAAAATTTTTGCAGTTTATCAAGAGTTTGGATATGTGGTAGATATATTTAGAATTTCAAAAGCTTGTAAAAGAGAGAGTATTTTAGAAGATGTAGAAAGTTATGATCATTTTTTAATTTCAGGTGGAGATGGAACAATAAATAGTTTTGTAAATATTTTAAAAAGAAATAATGTAGATATTCCAATTGCTGTATTACCTACAGGAACAGCAAATGATTTTGCTAATGTAATTGGAATGCCAAGAGATATAGAGAAAGCTTGTAGAAAAATTTTATCGAGTGAACCTAAAAGTATAGATTTAGGAAGAATCAATGAAAAATATTTTATAAATATTGTCAGTGTTGGAGTTTTTTCAACAATTTCTCAAACAACAGATAGAGGTATGATAAAAACAATAGGAAAATTAGCATATGTTTTAAATGGCATAAAAGAGATGACAAAAATTAAAAAGTTGAAAGTTATATTAGAAAGTGATGAATATACAGCTATAACAGATATAATATCAATTTTAATTTTTAATGGAAAAAGTGCAGGTAATTTTGAACTTGCATATAATGCTAAACTAGATGATGGATATTTTGATGTATTAGTTTTAAAGCCAGATTTTTTAGGTCACGTACCAGAAATAAGTGCTGCTTTAGCAACTAAAACACATCTTGAAAAAGAGATTCATTCTGTAAAATATTTTAAAACAAAATCATTAAAAATTGTAGGTGTTGAAAATTATTTAACAGATATAGATGGAGAAACAGGACCGAAACTGCCTGTAGAGATAGAGTGTATTCATAAAGGCTTAAAAGTTTTAGGAATAAGCTAAAAAAAAATTGAAAAGAGTACTAAAAAAATGGTAAAATATTAGAATGAAAATTAAAAAAGGGGATGTGAAATTGAAAGCATTTACAGAAATTCTAATATCATATTTTCAAGAACATAAATTTAACTTATCAAAAGATATATTTATAACAGATGTTCAAATGGATAGTAAAAAAGTAACAAAAGGATCATTGTTTATAGCTATAAATAATGGTAATAACTATGTGGGTGAAGCTTTAGAAAGAGGAGCAGAGATAGTTATTTGTGATAGAGATATAAAAGAACTAAATTTTTCGAATGTAATAAAAGTTGAAAACAGTATTGAAAGTTTGCAACATTTAGCTAAATTATATAGAAAGAAATTAAAATTAAAAGTTATTGCTATAACAGGAAGTGAAGGTAAAACAACAACAAAAGATTTGATTTTTGGAGTTTTATCGAAAACTTATAAAGTGAAAAAAACACTAGGTAATCACAATAATCATATAGGTCTTCCATACACAATTCTTCAGCTTAAAGAAGAGGATGAGATAGCAGTTTTAGAGATGGGAATGAGTGGTTTAGGAGAGATAGAGTTACTATCTCAAATAGCAGCACCAGACTATGCTGTAATAACGAATATAGGGGATTCCCACTTAGAGTTTTTAATAAATAGAGATAATGTTTTTAAAGCCAAAACAGAGCTTTTAAAATATGTTTCACCTGAAAGAACATTGTTGTATGGTGATGATCCTTATTTTAAAGCAGTAGATGGTATTAAAATAGGTTTTGAAAATCAAAATGACTATGTTATCAATAATGAAAAAGATTCTTATGAAGGACTTAGTTTTAATTTGAATGAAGATAGTTATTTCATTCCTTTAAATGGAGCTTATAATGCAATTAATGCCTCTTTCGGAATTGTTTTAGGAAAGATTCTTAATATAGACTATCTAGAGATAAAAGAGTCGTTAAAAGATATAGAGATAACTGGAATGAGATTCCAAAAGATTGTAAAGGATAAAACTTTATATATAAACGATGCATATAATGCGAGTCCAGTATCAATGAAGATGGCATTGAAAGCTTTTGCATCCTTACCATTAGAAAGAGATAAAGTTGTCGTACTAGCAGATGCACTTGAGCTAGGAGATAAAGAGATAGAGTACCATAAAGAGATTTTAACTGAAGCTTTGAAATATAAATTCTATAAAATCTTAGTGTATGGTGAAAGAATGAAAAAAGCTTCTAAAATATTAAATGATCCGAAAATAATATATTTTGATGACAAAATGAAGATAAAAGATTTTATTCAAAATATGGAGAATATAGGGGTTTTATTAAAAGGATCTAGAGGAATGAAGTTAGAAGAAATAATTATGTAATTAAAGGAGTAAGAGGGATGCTATATTTGTTGGCAGGGTATTTTCCAGTTTTAGAGGGGCTTAAATCAATATATTTAAGAAGTTTTTTAGGATTTATATTAGCATTTTTAGTTGTTTTAATAACAGGAAAACCGTTTATACAGTATTTAAAAGTTAAAAAATTTGGAGAATCAATAAGAGAAGAGGGGCCGGTAAGTCATTTCTCTAAAAAAGGAACTCCAACAATGGGTGGAATTTTAATAATATTCGGAACTTTATTAACATCACTTTTAATAGGAGATTTGTTTAATAAATTTTTGATTTTAATGTTTATTGTAACAATTTTATTTAGTAGTATAGGATTTATAGATGATTATAAAAAATTTACAGTAAATAAAAAAGGGTTATCTGGAAAGAAAAAATTAATGGGACAATGCTTTATAGCTATTGTAACATGGATTTTTATAAAAGAGTTTGGTTTGACAGGAAATAAAATTTTGGATTTATCAATAATAAATCCGATGATATCTAATAGTAATCTTTATTTAGGTGGAGGATTGATGTTGATATTTATAGCTTTAGTTTTAATGGGAACATCAAATGCTGTAAATATAACCGATGGATTAGATGGATTGGCAACAATGCCAGTAGTTATAGGAGCAACAATACTTGGAATAATAGCATATTTCACAGGTCATATAGAATTAAGTAGTCACCTTAATTTACACTATATAGCAGGAATAGGTGAGCTCTCAGTATTTCTATCAGCTTTGATAGGTGCCGGATTAGGATTTTTATGGTATAATTTCTATCCAGCTCAGATATTTATGGGAGATACAGGTTCTCTTACTTTAGGAGGAATACTAGGAGTAGTTGCAATTCTTTTAAAACAAGAACTATTATTACCTGTAATAGGTGGAGTGTTTGTTTTAGAAGCGGTATCAGTTATCCTTCAAGTTGGATCTTTTAAAATGAGAGGGAAAAGAGTCTTCAGAATGGCTCCAATACATCATCATTTTGAGTTAGCTGGATTACCAGAAACAAAGGTAACAATGAGATTTTGGATTGCTGCTTTATTTTTAGGAATGCTTGCTTTAGGAATAGTTAGATTAAGAGGAATACTATAATAAGGCCACAGTGAAAATCACTGTGGTTTTTGTCGTTTAAAAATAAGGAGGCTTTAGGATGGAGAAAGCTATAGTTTTTGGAGCTGGTGTAAGTGGAAAAGGCTCAAAAAGTACTTTAGAAAAAATGGGATATGAAGTGTATTTAGTAGATGATAAAATATCAATAACTTCAGAAAAAGGGATTGAAATCTTAGAGAATGAAAAGATAAGTCTTTTTATAAAAAGTCCAGGAGTTCCCTATACAGATTTAATAAAAAAAGCTCTTGAGTTAAATATAGAAGTGATAGATGATATTGAACTAGGTTATAGATATAAAATGAAAAATAAAATCTCTGGAAAAATAATAGCAATAACAGGAACAAATGGAAAAACAACAGTTACGTCTAAAATTTCAGAGCTTTTAGAAAAATCTGGATTTAAAAGTAAGGTTTGCGGAAATATAGGATACTCTTTTAGTGAGACGATAAGTGAAAATCCAGACTTAGATTTCTATGTTTTAGAAGCGAGTTCTTATCAATTGGAAAATATTAAAGAGTTTAAAGCTGATATAGCTTTAATTGTAAATCTAGCTCCAGATCATCTAGCTAGATATAGAGATTTAGATCACTATTATGACACAAAGTTTAATATAGGAAAAAATCAAAAGGAAAACGACTGTTTTATAGTAAATACTTTATGTCTGGAAAGTTTAAAAAGATTAGATAAAATTTCTGGGCATAAAAAGTTTGTAGGTTTGAATGAAACAGAATTTAAAGAGAGTGCCTATGTTAAAAATGGATATATATTTTATGAAAATGAAGAGATTCTAGAAGTTGAATTAGCTTCATTAAAAGGAAAACATAATTTAGAAAATATGTTGTTTATAGTTTGTGTAGGGAAAAAGTTAGGGATTTCAACAGAAACTATAAGAGATTTTTTATATTCAACAAAAACATTAGAACATAGAATGGAAAACTTTTTTAAGTATGGAAAAGTTGAATTTATAAATGATTCGAAAGGAACAAATATTGATTCAACAAAATTTGCAGTTGAAGCATTTCAAAATCCAATTCTAATATGTGGTGGATATGATAAAAAATTAGATTTAAGTCCTTTAGAAAACTTAATTAATAGTAGAGTAAAAGAGGTGTATTTGATCGGAGATATTTCAGATAAGCTTCAAGAGGGATTAAAAAAATTACAATATCCTGAAGAAAAAATATTTAATTTAAAAAATTTAGAAGATGTTTTAAAAAAATTGAAATCTAGATTGGATAAAGATAAAGAGAGTGTTGTATTGTTCTCACCTGCAACTTCAAGTTTTGATCAGTTTAAAAACTTTGAAGAGAGAGGAAAGATTTTCAAAGAGTTAACAAAAAGTTATTTTAGTTAGGAGAAATTTATGGCAAAAAAGATAATTATAACTACAGGTGGAACTGGCGGACATATCTATCCAGCTTTAGCTGTTGGAAAAAAACTTTTAGATAAAGGAATGGATGTTCTATTTGTAGGAAGTTCAACAAGAATGGAAAAAGATTTAGTTCCAGAAGAGGGATTTAAATTTTTAGGGATAGACATATATCCATTTCAAAATTTCAAAAAAATTCATTTAAATTTAAAAGCTTTTTTACAAGCTTTTAAAATTGTAAAAAAAGAAAATCCAGAGATTATAATAGGGTTTGGAAATTATATCTCAATTCCAGTTTTATTAGCAGGGCTAATTTTAGGAAAAAAAATATATTTACAAGAGCAAAATGTGGATTTAGGATTGGCAAATAAAATATTTTATAAAATTGCTAAAACATGTTTTTTAGCTTTTGATACAACGTATGAAGATATATCGGTAAAAGATCAACATAAGTTTTTAGTTACGGGAAATCCATTGAGAGAAGATATATATGCAATGGATAAAGAGTGTGAAAGAGAAAGGCTAAAAATAGGAAAAGATGAGAAAGTATTACTTATAACTGGTGGAAGTTTAGGTGCAAAATCGTTAAACGAAGCAGTTATAAAAAACTTAAAAGATATATATAAAGATAAGAGTATCAGAATTTACTGGGCAACAGGAGATAAAAACTTTAATGAGATAAACGAAAAGCTAGAAGATCAACAAATAAAAGTTAGTGACATAATAAAGCCATATTTTAATAATATGATAAATATTATGGCAGCCGCAGATTTAGTAGTTTGTAGAGCAGGAGCACTGACTGTTTCTGAAATAATTCAATTGGAAAAACCTTCGATATTGATACCTTATAACTCAATAAAAGTTGGGCAATATCAAAATGCTAAGATTTTAGATGAAAACGAAGCGGCTCTTTTATATAGTGATAGCAAAGCTGATGAAGCTATTGAGAAAGCTTTAGAGCTTATAAAAAACGATGAAGAGTTAAATAAAATGAGTAGAAAAGCAAAAAATTTAAAGAAAAGTAATGCAGCAGAAAAAATCGTTGAATGCTTAGATATATGGAGGAGTTAGATGGAGAGAATATACTTTATTGGAATAAATGGAATTGGTATGAGTGGTTTAGCTAAGATAATGAAATTAAAAGGTTATGATGTTGTAGGAGCAGATCTTTCTAGAAACTATGTAACAGAAGAGCTAGAAAGTTTAGGAATAAAGGTATTTGGAGAACATTTAGCAGAAAATGTAATAGGAGCAGACTTAGTTGTAGCTTCAAGTGCAATAAAATCTGAAAACTCAGAGATAAAGAAAGCTCTTGAATTAGGAATAAAGATAATAAAAAGAGGAGAACTTTTATCTATTTTAATGAATGAAGAAAAAGGAATAGCAGTAGCAGGAACTCACGGAAAAACAACTACAAGTTCTATGTTAGGTTCTTTACTTTTAGATATAGATCCAACAATTGTTGTGGGAGGGATTCTGCCAGAGATTGGATCAAATTCTAGATTTGGAAAGACAGATGTTTTTATAGCTGAAGCAGATGAGAGTGATAACTCATTTTTATATTTAACACCAGAAATTTCGATAATAACAAACATAGAAGCAGATCACTTAGAAAATCATGGATGTTTAGAAAATATAAAAAAATCATTTAGACAGTTTATGGATCAGACAAGTGGAGAGATTTTAGTTTGCGATGACTGTCCAGAAGCTTTAGAGCTAGCAAAAGATAGAAAAAATATAAAAACATATAGTATATATAAGAAAGAGTCGGATATAATAGCAACAGATATAAGAGTTGAAAATTTCAAAACGAAATTTAAAGTGTCAATTGAAGGAGATGAGTTTGGGGAGTTTGAGTTATCAATTCCAGGAAATCATAATATTCAAAATGCTTTACCAGTTATATATTTAGCTAAAAAATATGGAATTTCAAAAGAGAGAATAGCTCAAAAGTTATTAAACTTTAAAGGTGCTAAAAGAAGATATGATATACTTCATAGTGATAAGATAAGAATAATTGATGACTATGCTCATCATCCAACGGAGATAAAAGCTACAATCCAAGGAGCTAAGACTATAGAAAAAAATAAAACTGTAGCGATATTCCAACCACATAGATATAGTCGTGTGAATTTCCTTTTAAATGAATTCAAGGGAAGTTTTGAAGGTGTCGATGAAGTGATACTTATGCCTGTATTTAGTGCTGGAGAGAAAAATGAGTTTGGAGTAACTTTAGAGAAACTAAAAGAAAAAATAGGTCATAAACATTGTACAATAGTAGAAAAGAATGAAGAGATTGAAAAGATTGTTGAAAGTGAAAGTGAATCAGCGACGTTTTTATTTATGGGAGCTGGAAATATATCGAGTTTAGCTCATACTATTGCAGAAAATATAGGGAGAATTAGATAATGAGATTACATAAAAATCATGTGATGAAAGAGCACTCTAATATGAAAATAGGTGGAGTTGCTAAAGAATATATAGAGATTGAAAATAAAGATGAATTAGTAGATATTTTAAAAACAAAGGAAAAAGTATTCATTTTAGGAAATGGAACAAATACTTTGATAAATGATGGTGTATTAGAGACAACATTTATCTCTCTTAAAGATATAGATTATATCGATGATAAAGGAGATGGAGTTGTTGAAGTTGGTGCTGGATTAGATTTTTCTGACTTAATAGATTATATGGGAGAGAAAAACTATTCTGGTTTAGAAAATTTAGCTGGAATACCAGGAACTGTTGGTGGATTGGTATTTATGAATGGTGGAGCTCACGGAACAGAGATATTTGATAAGATAATATCTGTAGAGATTGTAGATGAAAATAATGAGATAAGAAAAATATCTAAAGAAAATTTAAAGTTCTCTTATAGAATTACTGAAATAAAAGAGAAGAGATGGGTTGTAATTAGTGCTACATTTAAATTTGATATTGGATATTTATCAGAAGTTGTGGATAGATATAAAATAAAAAGAAGTGAAAATCATCCACTAAACGAACCAAATTTAGGAAGTACATTCAAAAATCCAGAGGGGCATTTTTCTGCAAGATTAATAATAGAGTCAGGACTTCAAGGAGAGATTATAGGCGGAGCTCAAGTTTCAATGGTTCATCCTAATTTTATAGTAAATAAAGGGGAAGCTAAGTTTTCAGATATTTTAGATATAATCGAAAAAGTGAAGTGTGGAGTAAAAGAAAAGACAGGAATAGAATTAGAAGAAGAGATAATAATTGTAAGAGACTAGGAGGAGTAGCATGAAAATAGCAGTTGTTATGGGCGGAATTACATCTGAGAGAGAGGTTTCTTTAAGAAGTGGAGCTGCAGTATTAAATAGCTTATTAAGACAGGGATATGACGCATATAAAATAGATTTAACTGAAGAAAATCTTGTGTCTGCATTTACAGATAATGAGTATGATTTAGTTTACTTAGCACTTCATGGAGAATATGGAGAAGACGGAAGAGTTCAGGCTATTTTAGATATGTTAGGAAAAAAATACACGGGTTCTGGAGTTACAGGGAGTGCTGTAGCAATGAATAAAATTTTAACAAAAATAATTGCTAAAGATTTAGGAATCAGAATGGCAAAAACTTATTATACAGTAGACGAAGTAGATAGTTATCCGGTAGTAATAAAACCAGCTAAAGAGGGGTCGAGTGTTGGATTATATATCTGTAACACAAAAGAAGAGGCGATAGAAGCTTTTGAACTTTTAAAAGATAAAGAACCTCTAATAGAGGAGTTTATAAAAGGTGATGAGTTAACAGCTGGAGTTTTAAACGGTGAAAAATTGGGAGTTGTAAGAATAAAACCAAAATCAGGGTTATATGATTATGAATCAAAATACACAGTTGGTAAAACAGAGTATGAGTGTCCTGCTCAAATAGATGATAAAGCTTATGAGGAGGCAGTTGAAGCAGCAAGAATAATTCATGAAAAGTTAGGGTTAAAAGGAATTACAAGAAGTGATTTTATACTAAAAGATGGGAAAACATACTTCTTAGAAGTTAATACATGTCCTGGAATGACAGAAACAAGTTTAGCTCCAAAGTTAGCATCATTAAAGGGTTATACTTTTGATGATTTGACAAGGATTATTGTTGAAAGCTGTTAACTATAAAATATAAGAAATAACAGGGAGAGATTCTTGAAAAAAATACTTAAAATTGCTATAATATTGGCACTAACTTTCATTATAATTCAAATAGAAAAAGATTTTAAAAATAGAGAATTTTTTAATATTTCAAAAGTTCAAATTAGTGAAGTTTCAGAAAACTTAAAGTCAGATTTAGAGAAAATAAAAAATGAAATTTTAGGAAAAAACATTAATGATTTAAATTTAGATGGATTACAAACAAAACTGCTAAAAGATGTACGAGTTAAAAAAGTAAGTATATCTAAACAGAATCTGAATGAAATAATGATAGATGTTGTTGAAAAAGAGAGCAGTTATTATGTTCAGCACAAATCTAAGATATATACGATGGATGAAGATGGAACAATTTTTGGAAGACTAGATGAATATCCTAAAAAAAGTATGCCAATTCTTATGATTAAAGAAAGTTCTGAAAAAGAAAACCTTTTGCAAATAATGCAAAAATTAAAACAACTAGATTTAAAAGATGAGGTTTCCCAGATTTATGTTGAAGATAAAAATCTGATGTATGTAGTTTTAAGAGATGGAGCTAGAATAAAAACTGGAGTAGATGTATCTAAAAAAAAATATGAAATAATGATGAATCTATATAAAAATATCGTAGAAACAAGAGAGAAAGAGATAGATTATATAGATATAAGATTTAACGATATAGTAGTAAAAGAGAAGGAGGGGAAAGGTGCAAGATAATATTACAAAGTTAGCTTTAGATGTAGGAAATGGAAAAATAAAGTTTATTTTAGGAGAGTTAAGTACAGAAGGATTAAAGTTAAGAGTATTAGATTATTTAGAGGTGCCTAGCGAGGGAATAAAGAGATCTGTTGTAGAAGATTCAGAACTATTAACTGCTAGTATAGTTAAAGGATTAAAAGAGCTAAAGGACAGAAATGGAAGAGAGTTTGAAACAGTTTCTTTAGGAATTAGCAGTGATAGAATTATATCAAGAACAGATCATGGATGTATTGAGTTTGATGAGAAAGAGATTACAGCTCAAGATATGAACAACTTGGTGGAGTTAGTAAAAAACAATATACTGAAAGATGATGATATTGTTATAGAGCAAGAGGCATACAATGTTAGAGTAAACAGCTCAGGTATATTAAAAAGTCCAATAGGACAAGTTGGGAAAAGTATTCAAGGAGATGTTCACTTAATAACGATAAAAGAAGAGGCTTTAGACCCTTTAGTAGAAGCTGTCAATAAAGCGGGATTAGAAATAGAAGATATATTTTTAAATGCATCAGCTTCAGCAAAATCAACATTAGAGCAAGAGGATAGACAAATGGGAGTTGCTTTAATTGATATAGGAGAGGGAGTAACGGATATAGCAATCTATAAGAATGATAAAATTATTTATACGAAATCATTATCAATAGGTGGAATGCATTTTGTAAATGATTTAAGTTATCTTCTTAAAATTCCTAAAAAAGAAGCTAAGGAGATTCTCGAAAGGCTAAGAGAAAAGCAATCGTTTGATGATGTAATAAGAACGTATAATGGTGAATATAAATTAGCTGAAGTAAAAGAGATAATAGATGCTAGAACTGGAGATTTAATAAACTTTATTTCAAAGACAATTGAGGAGTCTGGATTTAATGGGTATTTAGGAAAAGGATTAGCGTTTACAGGTGGGGCAGTTTCAATAGATGAGATATTTAGTAAAGTTGGAAATAAAATGGAGTGTGCTGTTAGAAAAGTAAATCCATTCCCACTTAGAGGACTGGAGAAAGTAAATCCATCTATGTCAACAGCTATAGGAATTTTGTTAACAAAATTAGAGGCAGAATTTAAAAAGAGGAATGAAACAATAATTGAAACCTTAGAAAAAGAGATTGTGGTAGAGGAAAAGATAGAGGAGACTTCAGCAGAGCTTCCAATAAATGAAACAGTCTTTAGACAAGAGGATTTTGAGGAAGATTTCGAAGAGGAAGTAGCAACAGATGGTGCTTTAAATAAAATTAAAAAATGGATTTCTAACTTTATATAATAAGGAGTTGTATGAATATGTTTAATAACGAATGTGAAGTAAAGATAAAAGTAATTGGAGCTGGAGGAGCTGGAGGAAATGCCTTAAATGATATGATTGCAGCTGGAGTAACTGGTGTAGAATATATCGCGGCAAATACAGATGCTCAAGATTTAAATAACTCTTTAGCAGATATAAGAGTTCAATTGGGAGAAAAATTAACAAGAGGTCTAGGAGCTGGAGCAGATCCTGAAGTAGGAAAGCAAGCAGCAGAAGAGGATGTAGAAAAGTTAAGAAACTTATTAGAAGAAACAGATATGTTATTTATAACAGCAGGAATGGGTGGAGGAACAGGAACAGGTTCAGCACCAGTTATTGCTAAAATAGCAAAAGAGATGGGTGTTTTAACTATAGGTATAGTTACAAGACCGTTCTCTTTCGAAGGAAGAAAAAGAAAAACTAATGCTGATTTAGGTTTATCAAACTTAGAGAAACATGTAGATTCATTAGTTATTATTCCTAATGATAAACTATTTGAATTACCAGAAAAAACAATAACTTTACAAAACGCTTTTAAAGAAGCAAATAATATCTTAAAGATAGGAATAAAAGGTATTGCTGATTTAATGATAGGTAGAGGTCTTATAAACTTAGACTTTGCAGATATTAAAGCTACTATGCAAAATTCAGGGGTAGCAGTATTAGGATTTGGAGAGGGAGAGGGAGAAAACAGAGTTGCTAAAGCTACTGAAAAAGCTTTATCATCACCTCTTTTAGAAAAGTCAATTATGGGAGCAAGCAAAGTTTTAATCAACATTGCAGGATCATCAAACTTAGGACTTATGGAAGCCCAAGCTATTGCTAACATAGTGAAAGAAGCAGCAGGAAAAACAGCGGAAGATATTATGTTTGGTATTACTGCAGATGAAACTTATGGAGATAAAATTCAAGTTACAATCATTGCTAATAGTTTCGGTGATGAGCAAGAAAAAACAGAATCATTTATAAATGTAGAAAAAAAAGCAGAAACACCAAAGGTAGAAGAAACTGCCGAGGTTAGAGATGAGCTAGATCTTCCACCTTGGATAAGAGCTAGTAGATAATATTAATAGTCATAAAAAAAAGCTTGTAAAACTTTAAAAGTTATGATACTATTAATAATACCCTGCTCAGAATCAATACGTATTTTGGGCTAAAACCATAGGGAGGAGGTAATAACATGAAAAAGTATGAATTAATGTTCATCATCAATCCAACTATATTAGAGGAAGGAAGAGAAACTGTAATAGCTAAAGTTAACAACATCTTAACTGCTGCTGGAGCAACTGTTCTTAAGTCTGATAAGTGGGGAGAGAGAAAGCTTGCTTATCCAATCGATAAGAAGAAAACAGGATTCTACGTACTAACTACTTTAGAGATGGACGGTACTAAGTTAACTGAGGTTGAGTCAAAGCTTAACATAACTGAAGAAGTTATGAGA
>JBOFRT010000063.1:0-1505 GCA_051651165.1 Cetobacterium sp. | reverse complement strand
CTATATCGGCTATATTTGTATGTGAAAATCCAACTTTATACGCTAAATGTCTTAATGATATTTTTTTCTCTTTTCTTCTATTTTTTAATCTTTCACCTACTGTCATAATCAGCCTCCTTATATTGATTTTACTATATTTATATATATTTTGTAAGAAAAAACAAACTACTTTTAAAAAAACTGTAAGAAAATTTTATTGACACATTCCTCCAAACATTGTATAACATTAGTAAGAAAAAAATACTTACATTTGGAGGTTATATGAATTTAGGAATAGCTCTTAGAATTTCTTTAAAAAATAAAAAAATTTCACAATCCGAATTAGCCAAAAAACTAGGGGTTTCTCGTGGTACAATCAATAAACATCTTCATCGATGGGAGAGTGGAGAAACACCTACATTAAAAACTTTAAAAAAATGGTGCTCTGAGCTGGATGAAGATTATAAAAAATTTTTGAAATATATGTAAAGTTTTTTTTCTTACTGTTATAACTTTAACATTTTATTATATTTTTTATTTAATAAATAGTGAATAGGAGGTTTTTAATTTGCATAATGAAACAAGATTATTTAATCTCATAAATTCTGGTGAGAATTGTAGCTATGTTACTAAAGGAATGATGTTTAAAACAATCAATTTTTTACTCAAATTAATAGAAAAATTTGATTTAACTGAGTCTCTTGAAGAAGTATTTCAAAAGCCTTCCAAGAGTATTTATATTAATTTAGCTAGTAATTTAATTAGAGATAAACATATTTATCCTGATTTATATAAAATAGCTATTTTATTAAAAAATCAAAATATAACTTTTCCTACTTATGAAGCTTTTATTCGAGTAGCCTTATATGATGTCTATTTTAATAATTTAACCAATGAAGTAGAAAAGTTACAACCCTATGATTTTTTTATTTTCGTAGCTAATACTTTAAAAAAAATTGATTCAAAAATAAATACTACTTCAGAAGTTATTTTAATTTTAAAAGTTTTAAACAAACCTAAACTTAAATCAACAATATGCTAATTTTAAAGAGGAGAAAATATGAGAACTGAAAGTGGAAATTCTTTAGCACTTGAAAGATCTATGAATCTTCAATGTCACATTATGACTTTTGAAGAAGCTCTTAGACATGCTTGTGTTATTGATAAATTGGATGACGAGAGAAGAGAAAAGATGTTTGGTCTTATAAAATGGAAGTTTGATATGAATATCCATTTTGATAACCGTTTAAGTAAAATATTAGATTTTGATAACTTAGACCAAATAAAAAAAGAGCTTCTAACTCTTCAAAATGATATTAAAAAATTCAATGAAAAATTTGAAAAAAGCTTTGAAAGTGTAAAAAAAGATGAGCTTTATTATGAAAATATTGATGATGAATTAAGAACTTATCTAATTAATTATGCAGTTAAATGTAGAGAACAATTAAGAATTGAAAACTCTGAAGTTGAAGAGAAGTTGATTAGAGAGAACAAAGAAAATTTAAAGAAATAAAAAAAGGCAGGTA
>JBOFRT010000062.1:0-1789 GCA_051651165.1 Cetobacterium sp. | reverse complement strand
AAATGTTAACGAAAATAGAATTTTAGAGGATTGGCTCTACATGAAAAACATGTAGAAAATATTTATTTAGATACAAGTTAATTATACCTATAATTATAAAAATCTACAATAAATTTATTGTAGATTCATATTCTAAAGTTTAAAATATACTTGTTGTAGATTGTTTTACTTTGATAAAGAGAATCTTTTTAGGTTCTCTTTATTAATTAAAATACTGGAGGAAATAATGTTAGAAATAAAATCAGAAGAAGTAATTGCTTTATGCAAGAGTTCAAATAGATTTTACAAAAAAGGAATAATTCTTTTTATAGAAAGTGGATCTATTACTTATAAAATTCATAATGTTACAGATATGAGTTTTGAAAATTTACAAAAAAGAGTTTATGGATTACAAAATATATAAAAATGATTGAAAAGGCTATGTATTGTAGCCTTTTTATATTGTCAAAGCTATGAAATTGCTATATACTTAAAGTATAAGATAATAAATGCAAAAGAAAGGAGAAATAAAAATGACAAAAGAAGATGTAAGAGACAAATTACTAGAAATGAAGGAACAATATGTTTTTGAAATAACTGGCGAAAAGGCTAAAAAGAAAACATATTCAAAACTATACTTTTTAAAATTAAATAATGATAGATATTTAGCTTGTGATATATTAGCAGGATTTGTAATAGGAACTATAATAGAAGAAAATTATATGACCCTGGAAAAGACTTTGGAAATGATTCAAGGATATTTAGATGAAGGATACACTTTGGTAGGAATAAGTGATCCAAAATTCTCAAAAATTGTTGAATAGGGAATTGATAATAAAAATCTTGCTCACCACAAAATTAGTTGAACTAATTTTTATTAATACAATTAAATAATTTAATGCAAATTTAAAGTGATTAAAACAAGGATGAATCGAAGTAGGTTGAAAAACAAAGCCGTTTTAATCACTTTTTATTTTTTTAGAGTAATCTCGTATTCATAACCAAGTACGAGATTTAATTTATTGATTATTCTAAGATTTATTAATAATTTTAAATATTTCAAAATTTAAACGAGGTATTTTTTTCACTATATACGAGATTTTTCTTATATATTTGTTATAGGTTTTTATATTTAACATTTACTTTTGCTACAAAAAATAAAAAAAATCTAGTTATAACTTTTTAAATTATTCACTAGATTTTCTATCTTTATTTGATTTTAACTTTTGGATCTAATTTCTATTTTAAAAATCTTTTCTAATTTTAATTTTAGATATGTTTCTTTTCCTTTTTTTGTAGGGTGTATTTTAAACATCTTTTGATTATCTTCCTTTAAATATTTTTTTATCAATTCTTCCTTTTCTAAGTTCTTCAGATGAACTGATATATTACCTTTCGATTTAATAAACTCTTTAGCTAATTCACTAGAAGTTAATCCTGGACTTTCATTTATTTTCTCTAATATTTTATCTTTGATTTTCATATAATTTCTCCGATAACTTTTTAAATTTATTTTCAAATATTTCAAACATTGATATTATATCTGGATCAAAATTTTTTCCACTTTCGTTTTTTAATATTTCAAGTGCTTTCTCATGAGATAGTTTACTTTTATATATTCTATCACTTGTTAAAGCGTCATAGCAATCAACAATAGCCACAATTCTTGCTTGTGTTTTGCAACTTTTTTTAGCAGCACTGTAGCACCTTTAAAGAGCACCACCATTTTTTCTTGATATAGCATTTTTTAATCTGTAACTTTCTCCACTAAAAATTATTAAATGTCCGTAATGAATTACTTTATCTAATA